>DAOSZO010000004.1:0-2979 GCA_035382085.1 Smithella sp. | reverse complement strand
GTCCGTGACATACGCGTTGCGGGTTGTGCCGCTGACCGTCGTGTAGTCGCCCGGCGTTACCGCTCCATTGTTGATGCCTTCGAGATCAACTATGCCGGTTTCTGTTCCGCCGCTAACCGTCACGTCCGCCCGGACGAATGACGGCATGACCAGCAGGCAAACCAGAAAGCCGCCTATCAGCCACCAACTTCCTTTTGTTTTCATTGCCGACTCCTTTCGTTTACGGTTTATTTCAAAGAAAAAAACGCATCTTTTTTTGATTGAAGAAACAAGGTGTTTTTTTAAGAGATCCTCTGACATCAAAACACAAAAAAAATTTTGCTGGTTTGGGTAAACGTTTTGCTGCCTGAATAAACGACGACTTTGTCAAAGCAAACTAAAGGGAAATCTTTGATTTTTTATATGAAAGAAAAGGCCGGTCTTTATCAAGGTTTTTGAGGCGGTTTTTTAAGGATTTTTTTGTTGTCGCTTTTCAGATATAGGGCTGAAAAGCGGGTTGGTACATGGTGGATTGGATATGGCCGCGCAAATCGGCGGGCGGGGCCATCCGGGCAAGTCCCCGATTAAAAACAACTTCGGCAACGGCGGTCTATGGCATCCTCTCCATTGCGGTTACCAATTCCCGGACGGCGGCAGCTGATTGATGCAGGGCGTCCGTCTCCTCGGGGGAGAGATTAATCTGCAGAATCTGTTCGACGCCTTTTTTGCCCAGTTTCACGGGCACGCCGACGAAAAGGCCGGAAATGCCGTACTCGCCTTCCAGATAGGCGGCGCAGGGCAGAATTTTCTTTTTGTCTTTCAGGATGGCTTCCGCCATTTCCACCGCGCCCGATGCAGGGGCGTAGTAGGCGCTGCCGGTTTTCAAAAGGCCCACGATTTCGGCGCCGCCTTTTCGGGTGCGTTCCACCAGCGCCTCAATGCGGTCGCGCGGCATGAGTTCCGTGATCGGAACGCCCGCAACGGTTGAAAAGCGCGGCAGAGGAACCATGGTGTCACCGTGACCGCCCAGAACCAGCGCGTGAACGTTTTCCACGGAAACATTCAGCGCTTCGGCGATAAAGAAACGAAAACGAGCGGAATCGAGAACACCTGCCATGCCGATGACCCTTTCTTTCGGAAAGCCGCTTTCCTCCATCGCCACATGACACATGGCGTCAAGCGGGTTGCTGACGATAATCAGGATGGACCGGGGGGAATGAATCGCGGCCTGCCTTGCAACGTCTCGCATAATTCTCCGGTTGGTTGCCAGCAAATCATCCCGGCTCATGCCCGGTTTCCGCGGGATTCCCGCGGTAATAATAACGACATCGGAATCGGCGGAAGCCTCATAAGAGTTGGTTCCCATAAGACGTGCGTCGTGTTTTTCAATCGGCGCGGCCTGGGCCAGATCCAGGGATTTGCCCTGCGGGATGCCCTCGACAACGTCTATCAATACGACATCGGCCAGTTCTTTTTCAGCAATCCTTTGCGCTGTCGTTGCCCCGACATTTCCTGCTCCCACAATGGTGACTTTTGACTTCATAAGGTTGGTTCCTTCAATAGAGGTTTATGCATCGAGCAATTGTCATGATGAAAATACCGTTAAAATTGCCGTAACATTATAACAAATAAAAAATTAAAACAATACAGATTGTCTGTTTTTATGGCCGTTTTTTTACAGACAATATTTTCTTGACAGGCAAAAATAAAAGTTCTTATACTCCAGCCCGTATTTCCCCCAACAAACAAAAAAATAAAAAACGGAGGCATGACATGACCAAAGAAAAAAAAGGATTGGACAAACCGGTAAAACTGAAGGCCGATCTGGCGGCGCTTCTGGGAGCCAAGGAGCTTCCGCGCACGGAAATCACCAAGAAGCTCTGGGATTACATCAAGAAAAACAAACTTCAGACCCGAACCGTCAACGGCAAGCCGGAAAACGCGGGAAAGAACATCGTGATTGACGCCAGACTGATTAAAATTGTCAACAACACGAAAGTGAAGACCTCCAGCGGCAAGCTCGTGGACTTCACCAGATTGAAGGAAGGCGAAACCATTGACATGATGCAGATAGCCTCCGTTGTCAGCGCCAATATCGAGTAGAAAGAAACTTTTTTGGTTTTTCCCGAACAGGCGGGCGCGCACCCGCCTGTTTTTTTATTCTCCGGACTGGAAAATAAAACGGCGCGCGCTGAAACAGAGGATTGATTTTCCGGCCGTTGACGTATATGATTTCAGCTGAAAATTATCGTCAAGACACGCGAAACCAGGAAGACGCCCGATATGAACAAAAAAGCGATGATGTGGCCGGTGGCGATATCCGTCTTTCTTCATCTGAGTGTGCTGGCGGTGACGGGCGCCATTGATTTGCGCAGTGACATAAAATTCGAAGAGGTCCTGTCCGTCACCCTCGAAAAGGAAGTCCCCAGGGACATGGCCGCGCCGCCCAAACCCAGAAAGGAAACGTCCAGGTTCAAGGAAAAATCCGGCGGAATCAAAGCGCCCGCGGAAAAGGGGCTGAATGTTGGCAGCGATGAGGAGCGCGAGGAAACCATTGATCTGGGCAGCACCGATATCAAGTACGTTTCTTATCTGTCTAAAATCAAACGAAAGATCATGGAAATATGGGAATACCCCCCGGCTTCTTTTGAAAGAAACGAAGAAGGCGTTGTCGTGGTCAAGATGACGATTGACGCCGACGGCCGGCTTTCCGGCGTGGCCCTGGTGACGTCTTCCGGCTTTTCGGAACTCGACGACGGGGCTCTGGGGGTCGTGCAGAAGGCGGCGCCGTTTGACCCGCTGCCGGCAATTTACGATTTGTCGCGCCTGAACATCATCGCGTCCTTCCGCTACAAAATTACGGACTAGCAATGAAACGCGCGCTGCCGAAAAAAATCGTCTCTTTTTTTGTGCCGCTTCTCGTGCTGACGGCTTTTGCGGCGGGCACGGCCGGGGCGGTGGCGGTCACGGATGAAATCGGCCGCAGGGTCGAGGTTCCGG
>DAOSZO010000003.1:25470-78458 GCA_035382085.1 Smithella sp. | reverse complement strand
TTGGGCTCTGGCCTCGTCGAGTTTTTCTCTGTTGAGGTAATATTTCCCGTTGTTCGTTTTGATGATAATGCCGTCGGCTATCAGCAGGTTTAGTGCCTTGGGGCGGATGTTTTTTGTGCCGACGCGGAAGAAATTTTTTCGTTCATCCTGGATGTAAATTGCGCGAGATTCTTTAAAGGCCCTGGCCTGTTGCATTTCGGCAATAATTTGAAAACAGGCCCGCCGCACGGCCAATCCCCCGATGTAGAGGAAAGCGAAAACGATGACGACAAAGGTGGCGACAAGCAGAATAATTTGCAAATACAGGGGCATAAAAATCTCCCGACACTCTGCAAATTTCTATATATAGGATTAAAACGTTTGTCAATTGGAGCGATTTTTCCCGGCAAAAAAAATCTTGACAGGATGTCTTTTGCCCTGTATTTATTAACATGTATCTGGAATTATTCCAGATTAGGGATTATGAACAGAAACGATTTTATCCGTCAATTAAAGGAAAAGGGCCTGAAGATGACACCCCAGCGCGTGGCCATCATTGACGCTCTTGTGGAAAATTACAAGGCTCATCCCGGCGCCGCTTTGATTTATGAAGAGGCCCGCAAAAGAGCCCGTCGAGTGAGCCTGTCCACGGTTTACGCGACGCTCAAGGAATTTTCTGCAAACGGTCTGATCCGGCAGCTGGAATTCGACCGGATGGAAAACCGCTATGATCTGGATTTTTCAGACCATGTGAATCTTGTCTGTGACCGGTGCGGAAAAATTATGGACTACAGTCTCCCTTCGTCGTCGCTCGATCACAGGGATGTTACGCGGAAAACCGGTTTTGTCGTGACGGATACCCGGCTGGAGTGTCACGGATTTTGCCGGGATTGTCTGAAACGACCCGGCTGAAGATACTGTTTCCATCATTACCTGATGTTCTTCGCGAAAGAGAAGCGCGGGAAAATCATTTTAGTTATATCGGAATGATTCCAGATTATTTATGTCGATGTGATGAAATATATATGTTGGATGCAGCGGCGCAAAGAAAGACGCGGGCGCGTCGCCGATGAAGCCGCCCGTTGTGAATATTTGATCGGAAGGCGTCTCGATATCGGGATCGCTGGATAAAAATAAAGTGGCGGTGACAACACGGCATGACATC
This sequence comes from Smithella sp., assembly GCA_035382085.1. Lineage (GTDB taxonomy): Bacteria > Desulfobacterota > Syntrophia > Syntrophales > Smithellaceae > Smithella. The sequence goes on along the minus strand of DAOSZO010000003.1, from coordinate 77,314 downwards.
ATTAAATTCCAATCAATGAAAGGGAGGTTATAAAATGACGAAAACGGAAGAGGCATTGAAAGAGGCGTTTGCGGGAGAATCACAGGCCAACCGGAAATATCTGGCTTTTGCCGCCAAAGCCGACCAGGAAGGATTTCCTCAGGCGGCCAAACTTTTTCGGGCAGCGGCGGAAGCGGAAACTGTTCACGCCCACGCGCATTTGCGGGCGCTGAAGGGCATCCGTTCCACGAAGGAGAATCTTCAGGAAGCCGTTGCCGGGGAGACGCATGAATTCAAAAGTATGTATCCGGCCATGATTGAAACGGCCAAGGCAGAAGGTCACAAGGAGGCGGAACGATCTTTTCATTTCGCCAATGAAGTGGAAAAGATTCACGCCGCTCTTTATCAGCGGATGCTTGACAATCTCGACAGTGCCAGGGAAACCTACAGTTATTACGTCTGTCCGATCTGCGGATACACCGCGGAAAAAGAAGCGCCGGAGAACTGTCCCATCTGTGGCGCGAAGGGAAAGATGTTTAAAAAGGTTGATTAATCCCAATAACATAAAGGAGGAATATTATGGCAAAAAGAAACGATGTTTTTAAATGCGAAATCTGCGGTCATATCATTGAAGTGCTTCATGAAGGCAAAGGAGAGCTGGTCTGCTGCAATCAGCCGATGAAACTTCTCGCGGAAAATACGGTAGACGCATCCAAGGAGAAGCACGTTCCGGTCATTGAAAAGGCAGCCGGTGGTATCAAGGTAAAAGTCGGCAGTGTCGCCCATCCGATGGAAGAAAAACACTACATTGAATGGATTGAAGTCATCGCGGACGGTAAAGCCTACCGCCAGTATCTGGCGCCGGGACAGGCCCCCGAAGCGTTTTTCCCCATCGAAGCGACAAGCATTACCGCGCGGGAATACTGTAATCTGCACGGGTTGTGGAAAGCGTAGGAAAGGAGCAAGTATGGTCAAACTATACCGATGCCAAATTTGCGGTGACGGCTACATCGGCGTCAGTCCGCCGACCAACTGCCCGTTCTGCGGCGCCCACATGGAATATCTTTTGGAAGCCAAGGACGCGGTAGTCAACTTTGACGTTTCCTTAAACGCGAAGGATCGGGCCAACGCCGAACGCGCCCTGCAGGTGGAAATCAGCAATTCGGCGTTTTACATGTGCGCTGCCAACAAAACAAACGACACCGAAGGTAAGGTTTTGTTCAAGACCCTGGGCAAAATCGAAGCCGAGCACGCCTCCATCTGGAGAAAAATTCTCAAATTGGATGCTGTTGCGCCGGGGAATGAAACCTGCCACGTGGAGAACGTCGAAAACCTCAAAGAGTCCCACGCGAGGGAAACCAGGGCCATTGCGTTTTACAGAAAGGCGGGTGCCGAGGCGGAGAATCCCAGAATCAAACAGATTTTTGAAGCGCTGGTGGACATCGAAACCGATCATCTGCATCTATCGGAAGCAAGGCTCTCATAAAATGAAGACTGCGTGCAGGCCGCTGATTGAAAAGCGGCCTGCGCGTGATGCCTTCCGTAAACGATTTTAGAGACATTTCAAACGGCCGTAGTGCAACAAAGCCGGGTTGGACGAGAAGGATTTGAAAATAAACCCAACCCCTTTTTACAAAATGGAACACTTTTGCATTGCTCGAGAAATAAACGACGGGTCAACTAGACTTTTGCTTTTTACACTCAATTAACATTTCTTTAAATCAAATCGAGTCGAATGAATTGTCTTGACAGTACAAACCCTTGTTTCTATACTTAAAAAAAAGTGTTTCATGTCCTGTCGATTGGGCCGTCGTCCCGTTGTTATCTTAATTTCACATAGGAAAGGAGAAGAACCATGCGCTGGAGAGGAGAAAGACAAAGCAATAACGTCGAAGACCGTAGGGGCATGTCGATCTCCCGCGGCGCAAAGGTCGGCGGCATAGGGGGCCTCGGTCTCATTGCCATTGTGGTGGTCAGTATGTTCATGGGGGTTGATCCCACACAGATATTGCAGGTCGTACAGCAGAACACGCAACCTTCTTCCATTTCCGTTGAGCAAAACGCGACGAATACCGCCAATGATGATATGCGCAACTTTGTCGCGGTGGTTCTGGCCGAAACGGAAGATGTCTGGAATGACGTCTTTGAGCGCGCGGGAAGAACTTATGAAGAACCGAAGCTCGTTCTTTTTTCCGACGCGGTGGAATCTGCTTGCGGCATGGCCGGTTCAGCGACAGGACCCTTCTATTGTCCGGCTGATCACAAGGTTTACCTTGATTTGGCGTTTTTTGAGGAACTGCATTCACGCTTCGGCGCTTCGGGCGATTTCGCCCAAGCCTATGTCATTGCCCATGAAATAGGCCATCACGTTCAAACACAGTTGGGTATTATTCACAAAGTGCATGAGCTCCAATCGCGCGCCAGCACGTCTGAAGCCAAAAAATTAAATGTCAGGCTGGAGTTGCAGGCGGATTGTCTTGCTGGAATGTGGGCACACCAAGCCGATAAGCAAAGAAACATTTTAGAAGAGGGCGACGTCGAAGAAGGCCTCAATGCCGCGAGCGCCGTGGGCGACGACCGCATCCAGAAACAATCGCAGGGTTATGTCGTGCCGGATGCTTTTACGCACGGCAGTTCCGCCCAACGCGTCAGATGGTTTAAACGCGGCTTTGAACAGGGAAACATCGGTGCTTGCGATTCTTTCAGTGCCGAGTATTTATAAAGCAGCGACTTTCTGACGGAAAACAAAGACTTTCCGTGCCTCTTAAAAACGCATCCATTTATTGCCAATTCAAAAAACCTGCCGTCACCATGATCCATGCTGAATGAATCGGCTGATTTCGGATCGCCTCTCTTTCCGGTTCAGGCTTCCGCCTCGATGGAGATTCGGCGGAAAAAATCCAAAACGGTCTATCGGCGGCAAATAGTCAATATTGCTGCATAGTAATTGTTTCAAAGAAGCGCTTGAAACATTTATGAATCATTTTTCACATTTTTTTCTTGACAAAGCATTTCTTTTTTGTTTTTATAACGGCCATTCAATATAAAATAATAATATGACAACGCCCCATCTCTACTCTTTTTCTGTTACTTTCGTCTGATGAGCTCACGCGATGAATGGTTCCGCCAACCTGGGTTCTAGAGAGCGGTGATGGTATTTTTCAAATCCGATCTGACGAAATTTTCTTGAAGAAAAGACGCTTGCGTCATCCAAGAGGAGTGCTTCATGCCGAAAATTGTTAACCATGCTGAATATCGTCGGGAACTGCTGGAAAAGGCTTTTAATTTGTTTACCCTCAAGGGTTACAACAATGTCAACATGAGAGAAATTGCCTCGGAAATCGGCGTTTCCACCGGCACCCTCTATCATTATTTTTCATCCAAAGAAAAAATGCTCGCTGAAATGATTTTGTGGATCGGCACACAAAACACCGAAGAATACGTTCAGAGGACGCTGGGGATAGACAGTCTCAAAGATCGCTTCGACATGATTGTGAATTTCTGGAGAGAAAAGGGGGAACTTTACGAAAAAATTCTGCTTCTGGGCTTCGATATGTACCGCAATACGCCAATTGAACAGTGGAAGGCGATTTATGAGGCTTTTGCTGAACGTTATATCGTCGGCATGTCGGAGCGGCTCAATATCTCCCGGCAGCTTGCCCGTTTCATTTTCATTTACTTTTTGGGGCTTTCCTTTCACGGCATAGCGTCCGACAGCATGGAAGCCTACAACCGGGAAATTGATTTTCTCGATACCCTGCTGAGGCCCATTGTTGTGGACGCACATCAGAACCTGGACCGTGCCTCGCAAAAAATTAAAAATATCTACAAAAAACATCTTATCAATGAGGACGTCAGGGAAACTTCCAAAAGGTTCAGGGAAGTTTTCCGCTCGATTTTTGCTGATGTACCAACCGATGAAGAAAAGAAAACCAGAAAAGTTCAAGGGCGTGATAGAGCGCAAAAGAAACAAAACAAAAAAGATGCGTCCCGAATACATCCAAAAACTATAACCGGAAGAAGGAGGAATCATGAATAAGACGCTGGATGAGTTGTTTGTTTATCCGAAGGAATTGGTTGACGAAGAATCCATGCGGGTGATTCATCTGGTCAGGCAGTGGGCCGATAAGGAAATTATCGCCAACCGTCAGGAATACAGGGAAAATTACGAGAAGCTTTTTATCGACAAAAGAAAAACGCTGAATCTGACCATCGGGTTGCAGAGGCTCACGCTGCCGGAGGAGCATGGCGGCTTCGGCTGGAACAACCCGGCCAGCACGCCGGGCATTGTTTCCGTTCTCACGGAAATCGGGCGTGCCGATGCCGCCATCGGGGTTGTCTCCGCGGTCAAATGCGTGGTCTTTGCGGCCATCAGCATGCTTCCTCATCTGGACAAGGACCTGTGCGACGCACTGGCTCCCATTTACTGCGCCGATGAATTGAAGACGGCCTCCGTGATTCTTCCTTCTTCCGGCCGGGTCGGCGAGAAAACGCCGACGTTCTGGGGCCGGTCCATTCCAGCTATAGTTGAACCCGACGGTGAAGGTTATGCGGTGAAGGGAAAGCATTTGAGACCCCTCAACAGCGGCGCCGTTGCCGATTTGTTTTGCGTCGTATGCGCCGACCCGCTGGGCAGGCCCTGCGTCGCGCTGGTTCCCGGAGACGACGCCCGCGTGACGCGTGGCAAAAGCCTGCTGGAAACCGGTCTCAACGCCTGCGGAAACGCGGAGGTGAGTTTTGACAGCGTGAGAATTCCCCAATCCTATGTTGTTGTTCGTGAGGGCGTTGTCGAGCAGGTTTACACCTGGCTGAATCTGCTTTTGGGCGGCGTGAGTGTCGGAGCGGGCATGAACTTTTTCGAAATCCTGAGCGACTGGGCCGAGACCCGAACCATCAAGGGCGGATACCTGATGAAGGAAAACCCGCTTTGCGCATCCGTTCTTGCCGATGTAGCCGATGAAATTTTCACCGCGCGGCTGATGCTTTACAGTCTCGCGCACATCATATCCAAACCGGACGACTGGGGCTACAGCGGCAGTCAGCGCATTTACACCTACGGTCAGATTATCGGTTCGCAGGTGCAGAACAAAATCTTGCGGGCCATCAACCGGGGAATGGAACTGATGGGTTCCGCCGGCTACTCCAAGGAATGGCATGTGGAAAAACACTGGCGGGATGTCAAGACCATCCAGTCGCATCTGTGCGGCGTCGGCGCCGACGTGCCCGTCAAAATGGACACCGCCCGTTTTTTCTTCGACTGCAAAGAAATCTGAAAGGAGATTGACGATGAAGACCTTTGACGAATTTTCCAAACCGGAAGAATACCTGTCGCCGATGGACAAACACCTCCGCAGCGCCTTGAGGCAGTGGGCGACCAAGGAAGTCATGCCTTACCGGAGAAAATATGATGAAGACTGGAAAGACCACCATTTGATTGAACCGGCCTTCGACAAACTGATGGGCAACAAGGGGCTGGGGATTCAAAAAGCGCTTTTCCCGGAAGAATTGGGCGGCTGGGGCATCGGTCATTCCGACTACGCCTTTACCGTCGCCTGTACGCTGGCTGAGGAAGTGGGCCGTGCGGATACCGCCATGGCCGTCGCCTTCATGGTGACCTACTGGCCGCTGACAACCATTTTGGTCGAGCCGCATGTCAACTGGCGCCTGGCCAGGGAATTTGCGCCGATGTTCTGTGAAACAGACAAGGCCGTCTTTGCGGCGAACGCGATGACCGAACCCCAAGGGGGATCGGATATTGAAAATCTGGAGATTACAGGCGGAAAAACCATCCGCACCGTCGCCCGACTCGAAGGCGATGAATGGGTCATCAACGGTCACAAGCTCTGGCCGACCAATACCGGCGGCGTGGCCAAACTTTTTGTCGTGCCCTGTACCACAAAGCTGGGCTCCACCGATCCCAACGACTTCGCCCTGATCTTCGTGCCCGCCGATGCCAAAGGCGTCACCCAGGGCGGGCCTTACGAAAAAGCCGGAATGGCCGCCGATAAAAACGGCGACATCTGGTTTGAGGACGTAAGGGTTCCCGTTTGGTACCGCGCCCACGGGCCGGGCATGGATGCGCAGGTTTTCCGGGAAATCATTCCCTGGGGATTGGTGGGCAGTATGGGATTTTTGTGCGGCGCCATGCTCAACCTTTACGAAATCCTCTACGAATTCGTTTCCACCCGAACGTTCCGGAACAAGCCGCTCAAAGAAGATGATGCGGTCGCCGGAGTCATCGGTCGGATTGCCGGCGACATCGATGTCTGCCGGATTCTGGCCTATGAGGCGGCCCGAATGGGCGACCGCCGCAACAAGCCCTACGGCCATCCGATATACTCCGATGAAGTTGTCGGCAAAATGCGCAACCTGAAGGATTTCATTTCCGACAGAGCCGTGGATATTTTCGGCAAGGCCATGGATGTTCTTGGAACGTACGGGGCCGACCGCGAATTCGACATCGAAAAGCACTGGCGCGACATCAAAATCATCCAGTTATGGATGGGCGGCAAGCAGCTTTGCCAGATGGAAGCAGCCCGGTATTTCTTCAACTGCACAACACTATAGGAGACGAAGCCATGCAGGAATCGCAAAAAGGAGTGATGGATTTAGGCGACCGCGTGCTGAAGGAACTGCTCAAAAAGCCCGCCTTTAAGGAAAACGTCCGCACCGTGCTTCAGAATATCGATCCGGATGCGGCGCGCCGGCTCGTCCGGACGCTGATGTGGCAGGATCCGGAATTTTTTCTGGGGCTTCTGGGCGCGGTTCCGGCCCTGGCCAACGCGCTGGTGCAATGTATCGACGAACTGCTCATCCAACTCAACGAAAAATTTTCACCGCAGCTGCTGCACGATTTTCTGAAGTCGCTGGTGCTTGCCCTCGATAAGAAAACCCTGGAGAGCGTTGTCCGCAACGGAAAACTGCTGGGCACGCAGTTGTGGACGATCGCGGAAGAAACCTACAACGCAGAGCATGCTGCCAATACGAACACGGAGGGACAGGACTATGGAAACTAACGCCGTGATGCCCGCCGAAGGGGGGGTTCTGAAGGAGGTGCTCAGCACGCCCTTTGTGAAGGATATCATCAGAAACAGTTTGCAAAACGTCAAGCCGGACAAGACGCATCCGTTGGTCAACGCCCTGATCTGGCAAGATCCGGAAATCATCCTGTCGATTTTGGGTTCAATTCCCTCCATGGTCAATTCCTGCACCGGCGCTCTGGCGGAGGCGGGAAAACAGCTCAATGAAAAATTTTCATCGCAGCTGCTGAGCGAATATGTCGGGAGCATTCTCAAGGACATCGACACCGATGAACTCAAGGTACTGGGTACTGCGTACCTTGAACTGGGGAAAAAACTCTGGGAAGCTTCGCCGGAATTCCGGGATGCGGTGGGCAAATTTGTGCGCGAAGACGCGCCGCCGCTCATCGGCCGGGGCATCAGTTCCGTGTGCCGCGCCGTCAACGCCATCAGCAAGGACCATCCGCGCGCGGTGAGCCGGTTTGTGTCCGATGTGGCGGAAAACCTCGACGGCGAGGCGTTGCGCGATGCCACGCACACGATCGTCAACGCGGTGCTGGATCAAAAGCTGCACTTGTTTTCCTGGACGTGGCAGCTGCTCAAAAAGCGATTCAGAAGGACAAAATAATCATGACTGAACGGAGGAAAAATCCATGAAAGACGCCGAGAAAACTTCCCGTCCGGAAAGCGCCGCCGAGCTCACGGGACGCGTCGTTTGGCAAACTGTCAAAACGCCGGCGCTCAGGAAACTGGTGAGCGCCATCGTGCATGAAGCGCTCAAGGACTGGGCCAAAGACAGCAAGTTCAAGGCGAAAATGACCTCAGGGGTTGAAGAAGTCATCGGCAAGGTGTTGGCTTCGGAAAGCGGAAACGGAGACAAAACCGGCGCCGAACTGGGCAGATTGATCACCGCTTTCGCCCGGGAAACGAATGAAGCGCTTCAAGGCGGCGTGAAAGCCGTCGAAGACCCGCAGAAGACCGCCATCAACGATTTTATCGTGCATACGGATTTCGGCGAACTCAAGGAAATGGTAGACCGCTGTGAGGAGCCGGTTCTGCAAAACATCGGGATTGCCATTGAATGCATCTGGAAATATCCGGCCAAGGTCGGCTCCCTCCTGGCCGCGGCCGTGTCGGCAGGCAATATTTCCGTCAAGAGCATAGCTCTGATTCTGGCGTCCCTGCTGGAAAATCTCGGTCCCGACCTGACGGCGGACATTCTCCTTTCCGTGGTGAGGGAGCTGAAGGGCAAGGAAATCGGCAAACTCGTCAATACGCTGGCGGAGCTCCTCCGGCGCCTCCACACGGGAAGCTATCTGCTCGCCCGGGGCGGCAAGCCGCTTTTTGAAATTTATCTGACCGATTTTCTGCAGAATGCCGCCGGCGAAATTGATCCGGCGGTGTTCACCAAGGCGCGCGTCGCGCTGGCCGAAGATGCGGAAACGATTGCCCGCTCCCTTGCGGAGGTGCTGGCCGGGAATGAAAAGCTGCTGTGGGCTTCCCTTGAAGCCTATTCGGCTCTCACCAATCCCAAAATCAAAACCCAGGCCGTCAAACTCAATCTTTATGAAAACGCCGATGAGGAAAAATTTATCGAAGCCTCCGCCACGGGCCTATCCGACCTTGACACCCAGCTGATGGCGGAGAATTTCAACGCGGCCCTCCGCGTCATCAACCGTCTTCACGAAGCCAGGCCCGAACTGTTTGACACGCTTCTGCGCGGTTTTGCCGATTCCGTGGATGAGGATGAATTGCAGAAAACCGTCGGATGGCTTGTTCCCGAAGCGGTGCGGGCTTTCAAGCCCCTGGCGCCGGCGGTGATGCCCGCGTTGATCAACGGGTTCTGTGACATGGTCAGGGCGGACGACAGCGAGGAGATGCGCGAAGCGCTTCGCAACCTGCGGTCGGTCATTCTGGAGGAAGGAGGTGCAAAATGATTGGTTTCTGGAAGGAAATCGCCAACACCAAAGAGAATGCCTACGTACGGTCATGGAAGGAAAAAGGCAAGGCGGTCGTCGGTTATCCCTGCACGTACCTCCCCGAAGAGGTCCTTTACGCCGCCGATATTCTGCCCTACCGCCTGCGGGGAACCGGCACGACGTCTTCCTCCATCGGAGACACGTATTTCGGGCCCGTCATTTGCAGTTTTCCCAAGTGCGTCCTGCAACTGGTCGGCGAGGGGCAGTACCGTTTTCTGGACGGCACAATCATTGTGCCCGGCTGTGATTCCATGCGGAGACTCGACGAATGCTGGCGGAAGGCGGCGGACGATTATCAGGGCATTCTGCCGGGATTTTTTCATTACTTCGGGGTGCCCCACAAGGTCACCGACTACAGCCTGAAGTGGTTTTATGAAGAGATACAGAAACTGAAACAGAGTCTGGAGCGGCATTTCGGCGTCCGCATCACCGATGAAGCGCTCCGAGGCGCGATCAGTCTCTATAATGAAAGCAGAAAACTGCTCATCCGGCTCGACCAGTTGCGCGCCCGCGATGAGGCGGTCATCACCGGCGAGGAGGCCCTGTCGATTGTGATGGGCAGCGCCGCCCTGCCGCGCGACGAATACAATCAGCTGCTCCGCAAGACCCTCGCACAGCTGGAAGAAAGAAAAAAACCCCTCGAGGGCAGAAAGCGCCTGATGTTGGTGGGATCGGTCAATGACGATCTGGAGTTTATGAAGGTCATCGAAGATTGCGGCGCGGTGATTGTGACGGATACGATGTGTTTCGGCGCGCGGTCCTATACCGAACTCGCCGAAGAAAGCGGAGATCCCCTGATGGCTCTGGCAAAACGTTATCTGAACCACGCCTATTGTCCGCGCATGTTCGGGTACTACAAGGAAAGACTGCAGTATATCAAGAACCGCGTCCGGGACGCGAAGGTGGACGGCGTCATTTTGCAGAACATCCGGTTTTGCGATCTCCACGGGTCGGAAAACGGCATTTTTGAAAGAGACTTGGAACAAGCGGGCATCCCCTGTATGAAGATGGAGCGGGAATATGGACCGCTCACCGAGTCGGGCCGCGTGAAAATGAGGGTAGACGCATTTTTGGAGAGAATTTCCTAAATCAAAAGGAGAATCGGACATGGAACAACAACATAAAATCGCCATCGATGTCATCAAAAAGATCGCCGTGGATTCCTCGAGGGTGCTGGCCGAAAGGCAGCGCGCCATTGACGCGTTGACTCTTTTTCGGGACGCGTCGCTTCCGGCGCTGAAAGAGATTGAAAAAACGGTTGACGTCAACGTGCTCAAGGAAAGAGCCCGGCTCTATATTCAAAGAATCAAGGAAGGCGCCGTCTTGAGCATGAACGTGTGAGGGAGTTGGAATGAAAAAAGAAACCCGGGAGTACAAATTCGATTGGAACATCTGGACGATTCTGGAAAACGCCTCCAAGACGGCGGATGGTTTTCCGAAAGAATATGAAACGCTGCTGACCTATGTTCCACATTTCCGGAATGTCCTGGATGTTTTTGTCCGGCAGGGCGAGCCCGGCATTTTATTTTTGAAACTCATCGCGCGATATTCCAGGGACTGCATCCGCGCTCATGACGAGGGCAGGAAAACGGCGGGCGTGACGTTTTGTTTCGCCACGCCCATTTTGTACGCTTTTAATGTTCAGCCCATCACACTGGAGCCCTGGAGCGTTCTTGGCACGGTGGTTCTGAAAAGAGGCACCGCCGAATTCCTGGATTATTGCTGCGAACTGGGCTTTACGGAAACGTCCTGCTCCTCGCAAAGGGGGTCGCTGGGCGCTTATCTTTCCGGTCAGGCGACAAGCCTTGATTTTGTCATTTACGATTCGCCGGGCATCTGCGACACCAACGCCAATTCCTTTTCCTTTGCCGCCGCTTATCTGGATATTCCCTTTTATCAGCTCAACTATCCCTATACCCTGACCGACGAGCGCGCCGCGGAGTACCATCGCGCCGATTTCCGGGGATTGATCTCCTTCCTGGAGGAACAGACAGGCAACAGAATGGATATGGCCAGATTGCATGAAGTAATGAAAGAGTCCCGAAGACAGGACGAGCTGACCTGCGAGCTGATGGATTTGCAGCGGCTTAGGCCCTGTCCCATGCCGCCGATATATGATTTGATGCTCTACGGCGGGCGGTTCATGATGAACGGGACGAGAGAATACACGCGACTGCTGGAGTCCATGGTCGCGCATACCAAAAAACGCGCCGAGGCGGGGTTGGCGGGAACAACCTCCGGAAACGAAAGGGCCCGGGGGCTGTTCTGTTACATCGACCATTACACCACGGACGCCCGGCTTTGGAATTTTCTGGACAAGCTCGATATTTCGCACATGGGGTCCATCCTGTTTAATTTCTGGCAGAAGGATAACGTGCATGCCGTCGGCCGGGAAGATGAGGGGTACCGGCTGACAGACGGAAGTCTGGACGAAATCATCGACTCGCTGGCCGATCAGATGTCCCGCATGCCGATGGTGAAACAGATCCGGGGGCCCTATGACGCGCCCGGGATGTGGCTTGACGACACCTTGAGCGCCGTCAACATCATGAAGCCGGATTTTGTCGTCTATATGGGCACGATGGGTTGCCGCAATACCTGGGGCATGGTCAAGCCGTTTGTCCGTGATCTGGAGAGGCGGGGCATTCCGGCGCTTTATCTTTACGCGGACAGTTTTGATGATCGGGTGCAGTCCTGGGAAACCGTGGCGGACAAAATCAACGAGTTTCTCACGGTGCGCGGGATTATGAAATGAAAGAAGCGCACGCGGAATTGTTTGGGGCAAAAGGCGCCCAAACGTTCCTTCAGAAGGAGGGCAAGCATGAAAAGAGAAACCAAAGAATATCCCTATGATTGGAATCTGTGGACCATTCTGGAGAACGCCGCCAAAACACCTGATGGTTTCCGCAAGGAATATGAACAGCTTCTTCCGTATGTTTATCACTATAAGGATGTTTTGGACACCTTTGTCCGGCAGGGTGAGCCCGGGATCCTTTTTCTGAAATTGCTGGCCAAGTATATGAAGGATTGCGTGACGGCCAGGGCAAGGGGCAAAAAGGTTGCGATGACGACCTTTTGCCTGGCCATTCCCGTTCTTTACGCTTTTGATGTCCAGCCGCTGGCGCTTGAGGTCTGGTCCGTGCTGGGAACGATCGTGCTCAAGCGCGGCACGGCGGAATTTTTGGATTACTGCTGTGAGCTGGGCTTCACGGAAACCTCCTGCTCCGCCCAGCGCGGCGCCCTTGGCGCCTATCTGTCCGGATTGGGCGTCAAGCCGGATTTTATTATCTGCGACTCTCCCGGCGTCTGCGATACCAACGCCAATTCCTTCGCTTTTGCCGCTGCTTATCTGGATTTGCCTTTTTATCAGCTGAATTATCCATCCACTTTGACCGAAGAGCGTTCCGAACAATATCATCGGGATGATTACCGGGGACTGATTAAATTTCTGGAGGAACAGACCGGAAGAAAATTGGATATGGACAAACTGGGGGAGATTATCCGGGAAACCAGGAAGCAGGACGAACTGGCATGCGAAATTTTTGAAATGCTCAGGGTGAAGCCGTCTCCGATTCCCGCCGTTTACGACCTGCTGCTCTACGGCGGGAAATTCATGATGGGCGGACTTCCCGAATACACCCTCCTTTTGCAGGCCATGGTCAAAAAAGCGAAGGAGAATATGACCAAAGGCATTGCCGGAACGGCCTCGGGCAGGGAAAAAGCCCGCGGCTTGTTCTGCTATATTGATCACTACACGACAGACGCGCGTATGTGGAGTTTTTTGGAAAGCCGGGATATCAGCCATCTGGGATCGTTGCTTTTTGGATTCTGGCAGAGGGAAATGCCCTACGCCAAAGGAAGGGAAGAAGAAGCCTACGGCATTGACGACCGTTCGCTTGACGCCATGATTGATTCGCTGGCCGCGATGAATTCCCGGATGCCCATGGTCAAGCAAATCCGCGGCCCATACGATATGCCGCACATGTGGCGGGACGATGTTTTGGGCTGCGCCAATCTGATGAAACCCGATTTCATCACCTATATGGGGACGATCGGGTGCCGCAACACCTGGGGCATGGTGAAATTGCTGGCGAAGGACTTGGAGAAGGCCGGTTACCCGACCCTCGTTTTGTACGGGGACGGTTTTGACGACCGGGTGCAGTCCTGGGAGTCCATTACCGACAAGATAGAAGAATTTACGCATGTAAGGGGGATATTGAGATGATTGTTGCGGGGTGCGATGTGGGATCGCTGACCGCGAAAGCGGTGATTATGAACGGCTCTGTTCTGGGGCACGCGGTGATCAAGGCAAAATCCAAACCGGAAGAATCAGCCGCTGAGGTGATGAGCCTTGTTCTCGAAAAAACCGGCTTGAAGATGCAGGATATCGCTTTCTGTGTCGGCACCGGATACGGCCGAAATAAGATTCCTTTTGTCAACATGACCGTATCGGAAATTGCCTGCCACGGCAAGGGAGCGCAGTGGATCATGCCTTCGGTGCGCACGGTGATTGACATCGGTGGCCAGGACTGCAAGGCCGTCCGTCTGGATAAGGACGGGAATGTTCTGAAGTTTTCCACCAACGACAAATGCGCCGCGGGCACCGGGCGATTTCTGGAAGTCATGGCCAAGCTGCTGGAAGTGAGTCTGGATGAATTGGGCACCATTTCTGAAAATGCCAAGGATCCACTGTCGCTGTCTTCCACCTGTACGGTTTGGGTTCAGGCGGAGGTGATTCACCATCTCAACTCCAAAAAACCGATAGCCGATATTGCCGCCGCCATCAATCGGGCCATGGCCATCCGGGTGGGCATTCTGGCCAATCAGGTCAAGGCGGAAAAAGATATCTGCATGTCCGGCGGTGTCGCCAAAAACAAGGGAGTTGTTGCCCATCTCGAAAAGGTGCTGGGCGTGAAAATCAAAAAACTAAAATATGATCCGCAGATTGTCGGCGCGTTGGGCGCGGCGGTCATTGCCGGCGAGAAGATTCGAGGAGGGAAAACCGGATGATAGTGGCGGGATGTGACATCGGTTCGTTGACCGCGAAAGCGGTGATTCTGAGAGGAGATGAGATTCTGGCGGCCCAGGTGATGCGTGCGAAATCCCATCCGGAAGAATCGGCGCGGGACATTATGGCCAGAGCGCTGGACCAGGCGGGACTGGTTATGGAGGAAATCTCCTATTGCGTGGGCACCGGATACGGCAGGGCGAGCATTCCCTTCGCCAACCGGGTGGAATCGGAGATCGCCTGCCACGGCAAGGGCGCGCAATGGAAGATGCCGTCGGTAAGAATGGTGATTGACATCGGCGGCCAGGATGCCAAGGCGATCCGCCTGGACGACAAGACCAATGTTGTCCGCTATGTTTATAACGACAAATGCGCCTCCGGAACGGGCAGATTTCTGGAGGTCATGGCCGACGCGCTTAATATCGACCTCAACGACATGGGGGCGGTTTCCCAATCGTCGCAAAATCCCGTCAGCATTTCCAATCAATGCGTCATTTTTGCGGAAACGGAAATTGTTTCCCTGATTAATGAGGGCAAAAACATTGCCGACATCGTCAGCGGCCTGCATCAGGCGCTCGCGCACCGGGTCGCCGCGCTGGCCAAGAGCATTGACCTGGAAGACGATATCGTGATGACGGGTGGCGTGGCCAAAAACGAAGGGATGTTCTCCGCCCTGGAGAAGGCCCTGGGCAGACCGTTGAAAAAAACGGAAAGAGACCCGCAAATCAACGGCGCGCTGGGCGCGGCGATTTTTGCCGCCGAGCATCTGAGAAATTAAGGGGACCCATGGAACTCTTCGAACGCGCCATCGGCGATATCCGTGTCTACATGGAAAAAAGACGGGGCATTGCTTCCGTTCAAAAAGCGGGAGGCCTTTTCTGGCCGAAGTCCGAAGGGCGGAATGTCGTTTTGGCCGAGGATACGGCGGTGGAATTGGGCAATCCCCGGCAGGAATCCGTTTCCTGCCTGATCTGGACGCAACAGGCGCAAAACGTTACTGACGGGAAGATGACGCTGATCGGTCCGGATATACGGCGCAGCGAGGGACAGAGCCTGCCGTTCGGCAAAGTGGTGCTGGTTGGGGTGAGCGGCTTTAATGAAGAGAATGCCTATGAACGGTACAAAGAAATGGAAGCGGTCAGGTACTCCCTGGATCTGAAAGGTTACATGATCAGGGCCGTCTCGCAGTATCAGCGGGAGTGGAGCCGCATCAGCAAGGATGCGGTTAAAGACGGTTTTTCGTTTGAAATGATGGCCGCCTCGCTGAGGCGTGAATATCTCAAGAAAGATTACGTTCATGCTGTTGAATTTCTTTTCGTGACATCAAGCGGCGAGGATGTCCGGGAATTGAGAGACATCACCAAAAATGTCGGACGGACGATCAACGCCCTGGATAAAATGTTGAAGGAGATTGATCCCGATTGCGATGAATGTGAATACAATGACGTCTGCAGCGAGGTCGGTGAGCTCAAGGGAATGAGAAGATCAAGAAAGGAGAAAAATTCGAATGCCCATGGATAAAAAAACAAAGACCATTGCGCTTTGCGGAAAAGGGGGCGTGGGGAAAACGTCCGTGGCCGCTTTAATGATGAAGATCCTGGCCCGAAGAAAGGATTTGAAAATTCTAGCCATTGATGCGGATCCTGCCGTCGGCCTTTGCACGGCGCTGGGGGTCGAAGTCAAAAAAACAGTGGACGATATCCGGAATGACTTGATCCGGTCAATTCAGAAGGGGGAGCATCAGGATAAAGCCGCCACGCTGAATATGCTGGATTATGAACTTTTTGATACGCTCACGGAACGCGGCAATGTCTGTCTTCTGGCGATAGGCCGGCCGGAATCCGAGGGATGTTTCTGCAAGGTGAATTCTCTTTTGAAGGATATCATTCAGGACCTGGCCAAAAATTTCGACGTTGTGTTGATTGACGGCGAAGCGGGCGTTGAGCAAATCAACCGGCGGGTGATGAAGACCGTGGATCATCTGGTTGTCGTATCCGATACATCCGCCAAGGGCGTAAACGTCGCCAAAACGATCAAACACCTTGCCGAAGACAACAAGGCCGTAAACTATCAAAGCATGGGAATGATACTGAACCGCGTCCGGGACGGCAGCGAGGTTCAGAACATCCAAAACAATGCGCCGATGGATGTCTTGGGCTGGCTGATGGAGGACGAGTTAATCAGGGAATTCGATTTTCACGGCAAATCGTTTGTTGACTTTCCCGACACCGCTCCGGCCTGCAGGACGGTGGAGGGCATTCTTGGAGCGTTGCGGCTGTAAACTGCGGCAAGAATGGTCAGAGGCGTCATTTTTGCGTGTCGTGCAGTTTGTAGTCGTTCTGGATGATTTTCTGCCTCAGGAGCTGGCGATTCGCGGACAATAGTTTACGGTATTTTTCGGCTACGGAACTCGCGTCCGTCACTGTGCCTTTGGCAAAATCATTGAGGAGCGACTTTTTCATTTCGATAAATTTTTTCAATTCCTCATCACTGACGGCCCGAACGAAAATTTCGATAATTTTTTTTCTCATCGGGCGGGAGGAGTTTGACAGCAAAAAAATAATGGTATTGTTGCAGATGTCCACCACGAGGTCCTGCTGCTTGATCTCCAGTTCTATGACTTTTTCCCGGTTTTTGATATTTGCGGCTTCCTCATCCAGAAGGGTCCGCAGGGCTTTTAAATCCTTGAGCGACGAAAGGCGTATCGATGCGAGTTTCAGCATCTCCGGAAAAAACAACGTCCAGTATTCCCAGACCTCGTCGATGAGGCATTCATCGATCACGTAATCTTCGCCGTTCGCTTCGTCGTGGGTGAAGAGCAGGCTCAAAAAATCTATGCCGGCGTTTTTTACATAGTCTTTTACGTAGATGCCGTCACCTTGTTTGATGTGCAAAAGATTCATCGCCTCCAGTCGTTTCAGGGCGATGCGGAGCGAACTTAAGTCTATATGTAATTGTTTTGACAAATCTTTTGCTGATGGCAATTTTGTTCCCGGTTTCAATTTATGAGTAAAAATATCCTTCATGATAATGCGGACGGCCCTTTCCGGCACTTGCTGAGCAGGCATTTTAATTCCACCTATGCGTAAAAATATGTTTCTATTAAAGTATAATAGATTCATGATGCCTTGTCAAATAGTTATTTAATTTTTAAAATTGATATACATAATTCTTGACATTGTGTATATGTTTGATATGCTCAAACTCGGATCGGGACTAGTGTTAAGAAGTTATTTGCGATTTTAGATTGCAAAATTCCGGAAGAATAAAAGGAAAATCATGATTGTAGCAGGATGCGATGTTGGATCGCTCACCGCAAAAGCCTACATTATGAACGAAAAAGGCGGGCTGGCCGGCGAAATCATTCCCGTCCAATCCACGCCTACGGATTCCGCACGAAGGGTGATGGAGAAAGCCCTGAAATCGGCAAGGCTGAATTTCTCTGATCTGGACGTTTGTTGCTCGACGGGTTACGGCCGGTATGAAATTCCTTTCGCCCAGATGAACATGAGCGAGATATCCTGTCACGGATTGGGCGCCTTTCACGTGGATTCCGGCATCCGCACGGTCATTGATATCGGCGGACAGGACTGCAAAGTCATTCTGATCGACGCAAACGGCAATGTCCGCGACTTCATCATGAACGACAAGTGTGCCGCCGGCACGGGACGGTCGCTGGAGATTCTCGCCCGAACCATCGGCGTCAAACTCGAGGAGCTGGGAAGACTGGCCGTCAAGTCCAAAAAACCAATCAACATCAGCAATAAATGCAGCATCTTCATGGAGCTGGAAGTGCTCGGCCATCTCTACGCCCGGAAAAAACTCAAGCACATCGCCTGCGGCATTGCCGACGCCGTGGCCAAGCGCGTTGCGGCCCTGGCCAAAGCCATTGACGTCGAGGATCATGTTTGCATCACCGGCGGCGTATCCAAAAATCCCGGCGTTGTCCGGCAGCTGGCTTATCATATGAACAGAACCTTTAAAACCCTCCCCGTGGATCCGCAGATTATCGGCGCGCTGGGCGCCGCCTGTTTCGCGAAAAAGGTGCTGGAAGGAGGAGGAACATCATGATAACGGCGGGTGTCGACGTCGGAACGCGTTTCATCAAGGTTGCTCTTACCGACGGTGCAAGCCTGTGCGGATTTGCCTGCGCGGAAATGGGGCCTCGTTTCGATGCCATCATCCGTTCCCTTTTGAAAGAAACCCGCTGCCAGGCCGGTGTGGGAAGATGGGGAATAAGAAAAATCATTGCCACTGGATTCGGCGGTCATCTGGTGAAACAGGCGGCCTTCACGCTGAGCGAAGCCGCCTGCGCGTCGAGAGCCGCCTTCTTTCTTGCCCCCAATGTCCGAACCGTCGTCGATATGGGAGGGCTTTTCATCACCGTGTCCACGCTGAACCCAAACGGCTTTTTGGAAACTGCCCGGATCAACGAACGATGCGCAGCTGGAAGCGGAAAGTTTCTTGAAATGGTGGCCGAAGCCGTGGGAGTGCCTTTCGAGCAGATTACGTTCAGGGCGTCCTCTTCCACGAACCCGTACACCTTTGTCAGCAATTGCGCCGTCTTTGCCGAAAGCGAGATTATCTCGCAGATCAATGCCGGAATGAAATCGGAAGATGTCCTGGCCGGAACCATCAATGCCGTGGTATCAAAAGCCGCCTCCCTTCTTGACGGTGCGGGTGCACAGGATGACATCGCCCTTATTGGAGGATTATCTACACTTCCGATTGTCCGCCAAAGACTCTCCGAGCTCACCGGCAGGAACATGCTGACTTTGTCTGTTGATGCCCAGGCTGTCGCCGCTTTCGGAGCTTCTCTGTTGGCGCAGGGAAAAAACGCGACGTTTCGGCGTCGCCGGAAAGAATTAAAAAACGGCATTCCGAGTCTGCCGTGGAAGATTTGAGGAAAAAAGGAGTTTAAAAGAAATTATGCGAGATGTCTATGTGATTGCAGCCCATACCATCAAATTTGGAAAGTACCTCGAAAAGACCATCGCTGATCTGTCGGCCATGACGGTTTTTCCGTGCTTGAAGGAGGCGGGGCTGGATAAAAAACAGATCCAGGCGCTCTGGTTTTCCAATTCAGCCTGGGGCGAGTACAAAAGGCAGGTTTGTATCCGCGGTCAGGTTGCTCTGCGACCCCTGGGGATAGATGCCATTCCGATTACCAATGTAGAGAACGCCTGCGCCGGCGGTTCAACCGCTTTCCATCACGCCTGGCTGGGAGTCGCCAGCGGTTTGTATGACATAACCATGGCGCTGGGAGCGGAAAAAATCTACGACAGAAATCAAGCGCTTGTGTTTTCGGGATTTCTTACGGGACTGGACGTGGGAAATCTGGGAACCATGCTGGAGTCGCTGGGCGATTTTTCTTTGAGCGATGATGAAAGAAAGGCTATGGCGGCTCACATCGAGAAATACAAACACCTGGCGAAAAAAGGCGGCAAGAGTAAAAAAAAGACACTCAAAGACAAATTCATGGTCCGGCGTGACGCTCTGGTCGTTGCCATCCGCATGGGTGAGACCATGGGATATGATGTCCTGAAAAAACTGCGGAAGTTGGGCAGCGGCGATCATTCGCCGTTCATGGATGTCTACGGCTACGAGGCGCGTCAGCACATGAAAAAGTTCGGCAGCACCATCGAACAGCTGGCCGTCATCGCCTCCAAAAATCATTTTCATTCCTCCCTCAATCCCAACGCGCAGTATCAGTTTCTCGTTTCCAAGGAAGAGGTTTTGGCGGATCGTCTCGTGACCTGGCCGCTGACGAGGTCTATGTGTGCGCCCATCGGCGACGGCGCCGCCTCAGCCATTCTCTGCGACGAAAAAACGGTCAGACGTCTGGGGCTGACTGCTCAAGCCGTGAAAGTAAGAGCCTCCATTCTGGGGTCCGGCATGGCCAGAGATCGCGATGGAACGGACATAGGCGAGCGCCTGAGTCGTCTCGCCTACGAGAAGTCGGGTTTGGGGCCGTCCGATGTGGATTTTGCCGAGGTGCATGATGCAACGGCTTACGGAGAACTGCACCAGTGCGAATCGCTGGGCTTCTGCCCCATAGGAGAGGGAGGCCGGTACGCAGAGAGCGGCGCGACAAGGCTTGGCGGCAAAAAACCGGTTAATCCCAGCGGCGGTCTGGAATCCCGGGGTCATCCCATCGGCGCTTCGGGACTGGCGCAAATCCACGAGTTGGTCACGCAACTGCGCGGTACGGCCGGTTCGCGGCAGGTTTCGGGAGCGAAAATAGGACTTGCGGAAAATGGTGGCGGCGCCCTGGGCGTGGAGGAAGCGGCCATGTGCATTCACATTCTGGAGAAGCCTCCCTTGAAATGAGGATGTAAAGGAGATGAATTTTGAATAGGACATTAAGAAAAATAGGTTTGGCGGGAAATGTCTTAAAGTCGATTGTTATGTTTTCCGCAAACGAAATCAGAAGAGGGACTTTTTTGAAAAATGTATCCGGCGTTCTCCGAACGGAAATCCGCGAGGAGATGTCCTGGGGAGAACTGATGGAAGAAAAAGCCGGCCGGTACAAGGACCGGGTCTTTCTCATGTTTGAGGACAAGACCTTTACCTACCGCCAGATGAATGAAAACGCCAACCGCATGGCCAATTACTTTCTTTCACTGGGAGGTGGTCAGGGGAAGGGGGTGGCCATGATCATGGACAATTCCCCCCGTTTCCTGGACGTTTTCATCGGCATTCAGAAGATCGGAATGTATGCCGTCCCCGTCAACACGTCGCTGAAGGGGGACAGTCTCCTGTATATTCTTAACCACTGCGACGCGCAGTACCTTGTCATCGACGAGACTCACCTGGAAACCCTGCAGAAAATCGCCGACCGGCTGGAAAACATCAGGACCATCATTGTCAATCCGACCTCCCCGCCATCCGCAAAATATCCGCAAAATTATCCTGTTCTTGACGAAGCCTACGGGTGCTCGCCGGCAAATCCGGGCATCGGATACCGCAAGGATGATCTTTGCTTCATTACCTACACATCCGGCACGACAGGGTTGCCGAAGGGGGTTGTGTACCGCTATCGAAAATCGTCCGTGAAGCTGCTCTCCCTGGTGGCCGGCATGCTGTTCAAAAAAAGCGATGTGCTTTACACGGCCATGCCGCTGTTTCACGGCAATGCCCTTTTTGTCACGGTGACCAACGCGCTTCACGTGGGCGCGAAAGTCGCTTTGGCGAAAAAGTTTTCGGCCAGCCGATTCTGGGACGACATCCGGAAATATCACGTTACCACCTTCAACACCATCGGCGCCATGATCCCGATTCTGCTGAAACAGCCAGAGAAGCCGACCGACAAACAGCACAACGTCCGGTTCATCATTTCAGCGGCCTGTCCGGCAGACTTGTGGGAAACGTTTGAAAAACGCTTCGGCGTGACCATTTACGAAGCATACGGCGCCGTTGACGGCGGCGGCAAAACCATCATGAATCTGGGCACGGCACCGGTGGGCTCCATCGGAAAGCCGCCCATGAAGGTCAAGTACCGCATCGTCGACGCCGAGATGAACGACGTTCCCGACGGAACGCCGGGCGAGCTGATTTTTCCGGTTTCCGACAAAAAGAGTACGTCGTCGGTGGAGTATTATAAAAATGAAAAAGCGTCCTCTGAAAAAATGAGCAAGGGATACATTTTCACGGGCGATTTGGTGAAGCGGGATTCCGGGGGATATCTTTACTTTATTGGAAGAAATACCGAATCCATGCGGATCAAGGGGGAAAATGTTTCGGCCTTTGAGGTCGAGCAGGCGATCCAGAAGCACCCCGACGTCTTGGAGGCGGCCGTGTATGCCGTCCCCTCCGAGCTTGCCGAAGATGACATCATGGCCACCATAACGCTGGTGGAAGGGAGAAAACTCAAGGAAAGCGACCTGATTGAAGACCTCAAAGAGAATTTGCCCAAATTCGCTGTTCCCCGCTATATCAAAATCGTTCCGGAACTTCCCAAAACGGAGACGCATCGGATCAAAAAAAAGGAGCTGGAAGTTTTGAAAGTTGTGCCCGGCACGTGGGACGAAAACAAAAAAGCCTATGTGTAGAGGCTTTAGATCAAGGCCGCGCAAATAAAAACCGCCGCAACGAAGGAGGCAACCGCCATGGGAGAAGTGAAAACGGGGTTCTGGAAAAAAATGTTTTTTGTGGGTTCTCTGTGGAACCTCAGCATGGGGATAACGGGTCTTTTGTTCACAAATTTTATCCTCATGATGTTGTTCGGCAACGCGCCGGTCAGGGAAAATCTCACCGCTTTCATCAACGGCGCGGTGCCGGCAGTGGACAATCTCCAGATGCTGATTTTTTTCCGTTTTTTCATGATTGCCGTCATTCTCTTCGGCATCGGTTACTACTGGGTCTCGCGGGATCTTTTGGCCAACCGCGCCGTCATCTGGCTGGGACTGGTCGCCAAGCTCATCATCTTTTTCACATTTACTTACTACTACGCGCTGGGTCAGTCATCCTGCTTTTCCGTTCTGATCTGCTCGGGCGACTTTGTTTTTTCAATTTTCTTTGCCGCCTTCCTCTGGAAGACGAAAGATGGAATTTACTAAAAATCTGACACCGCGAAAAAAGGAGGGAAGAAATGGCAAAAAAACCAACCGATAATCTTTCTCCTCTGTATACCTACCGCGAGGGAATGGAGTGGAACCCCGTGGAAAAGGTGATTATGGAAAGACGGAGCATCAGAAACTTCAAGAAAAAGCCCGTGCCCGATAACCTGATCCGCAGGGTGTTGGAAGCCGGCAGGTTTGCTCCCACGGCCGGGAACGCGCAGCCATGGAAGTTCGTCGTGATCACCGATCAGGAACTGATTGCCGAAATGGAACAGGCGACGGTCAAAATGTCAAAACTGCTCATGTGGTTCGTTGACTACAACCGAAACGCCTTCCGACGAATCTTTTTAACCCCCTATACGAAGTTTTTGACTCGTCTGATGCCCAGCAAGCTGCATCCCGTTCCTTTCAATCTTCTCCAGCAGATTGCGGCTGAAAAGACCCCCGTCTATCACAACGCGCCGGTGATGATTCTTCTTCTTATGGACAAGCGGGGGATAGGAAATCCGGCACTGGATGCCGGAATCTGCGGGCAGAACATGGTTTTGGCCGCGCACAGCCTGGGGCTGGGAACCTGCTGGATCGGCATGATGACCGTTTTAATGATGAATCCTTTCTGGCGGAAAAAGCTTGGCGTGACCTTTCCCTACGAACTCTCTGATTGTCTTGTTCTGGGCTGGCCCAGGGGCGACTATGAAGGCGAAGTGGCAAGGGAAGTTCAACTCGTCGAGTGGAGAGAGGCCGGCGGCAAAAGAAGAATCGAAAAACAGGGGGTGTGATGATGCTGAATTTTTCATTAGGAAAAATACCGAATTATTTCAAAAAGACTCAGATGACTTACGGCATCGTCGCTTTCGACGGCAAGCGGTGCAACGGCTGCGGTCTCTGTGTTTCCATCTGTCCCGGCCGCGGCCTGACCCTGACCGAAAGAGATGATGATGCCGGGAAAAAGATTCCTCATCTGATTGAAACGGCACCGGGGATATCCCTTTGCATGGCCTGCGGCGACTGCGTTGCCGCTTGTCCCGAGGGCGCCATCCGCATCCAGCGGGGTTTTAACGCGGGATTTTTCTTCCGAAAGCTATCCCAGCAGCCGGAGTTAACCCCGCCGAAAAAATACTGAGACAAGAGGAGAAAAGCATTGAAACAGCCCCGACCTTTTCAATATCTCAAATGGAGCGCCGATTTTCTGAATTTCGGATATTACCTCACCGCCTTTCCGAATTTAAGCTACTGGGCTCTCAGGCTTGCGCGGCCCCTCTATGTCCGGCGCGAAACCTTTTTCAACCGCAAGTTCCGATACGCCGCCCTGATTCTGGGCGGGGGCATACTTCCGCCGGAGGAAATCGCAGCCTATCATTATGGAGCGAAAGCCTTCGTTGATAACATGAAAGGCGCCCTGAAAGCCAACGAGCTGGGCAGGCCCGTCGTCTGGGTGGAGTGGATTATTTCCTCCGAGATCGTGAACGCTTTTGACGCCCTTCCATTCAATCCGGAAACCTTGAGCGTCTTCGGCAACATGTCCGGCGAGGATGTGCCGTCGCAGCTGATGGAAGAAGCGGAAAGCAGAGGCTTTGCCGCCGAGAATTGCTCCGCCATTAAAGTAACCGCCGGGTCCTACATGCTCAAGCAAATCCCCCGCCCCACGGCCATTATTGCCGGTTCGCATCCCTGCGACACCAATGTGTCCGCCTATCAGAGCATCACGCATCTTACGGGAGCCCCGGCGTTTTATTTTGACGCCCCCTACTGGCGCGATGAGGACGCCTTCGATTATTACGAAAAAAACATGTGGTGTCTGATTGATTTCCTGGAAAAAAATCTGCACCAGAAGCTCGACTGGGACCGGCTCAAGGAGGTTGTGGAAAATGAAAACCGGTTTAACTTTTACCTGCAGGAGATTTGCGAAATGATGCGGGCGATTCCTTCTCCTTCAACGATGATTACGCCGGTCTTCGCCTGGGTGGTGCGCGAAATTGCCATCGGCGATCCCAACGCAACCGAAATGGCCAGACGCATATATGAAATCGTCAAAGCTCGTTATGAAAAGGGCGTCGGCGTCGTCAAAAAGGAGAATATCCGCGTCCTGTGGTGGAATCCGCCGATTGCCTTTTTCGCCTATGTCTTCAAGTGGATGGAAGATGAATTCGGGGCGGTCGTGGTCAAGGATTTTATCGGGGATGTCCGGATGCCGCAGATTGACACCTCCTCGGAAAGGGCCATGATCCGCGACATGGCGAAGAATCATCTTTATCTGGCGATGGCCAGGCAATGTCACGGGCCGGTGGAATTCATCCTGTCGGAACTGGAACAGGCCATTGAGGAATATTCCCCCGACTGCCTGATTTTTGCGGGACACGCCGGTTGCAAACACGGCTGGGCCGTCATCGGCCTGATCAAGGATTTTCTAAAAAAGCGCGGCTTGCCGTCGCTTTTTATGAACATGGACATCATGGACCAGAGACACGCGACGGAAGATGACATCAAGCGCTGGATAACGGAATTCTTCAGGAGCAATGGATTCGTATGAAAACGATACTCGACAAAACCAGAGCACTGGCCGCGATGACGGATAACCCTCATCTCGAAGCAGCCCGAAAACAGGGTAAAAAAATTATCGGATATTTCTGCTCCTACCTGCCCGAGGAGATTCTCCACGCGGCCGGCTTGATCCCCTACCGGATGCGGGCGGTAGAAAGCAAGGGCACGATGCGCGCCGACGCCTATTATTCTTCAATCAACTGCACCTTCGTCAAGTTGTGTTTCAACAAGGCCCTCAAGGGCGATTTTGCCTTCCTGGACGGCGTTGTTTTCGCCAACGGCTGCGACCACACGCGGCGGATGTACGACAACTGGCGTTATTCAAAAATAGGCACGCCTTTTCTTCACATGTTTTTTGTCCCGCACATGATCAATGAAACCGCCCTGGAATATTTTTCCCTCGAATGCGGCAAATTGAAATCATCGCTGGAGAGCCACTTCCAGGTCTCCATCACCGACGAGGCGCTTGAGAAATCCATCAGCCTTTATAACCGGAAGCGGCGCCTTCTAGCGGAAATCTATGCGTTGAGAAAAAACAGGGATGTTCCCATCAAGGCCAGTGAGTTGCTGGGATTGATGCTGGCCGTCACAGCGGTTCCGGTGGAAACCGCCATCGAGATCCTCACGGAAGTGAAACAGTTCATCGAAGGACGCGTGATCTCCCGGCCGGAGGATTTGCGTCTTTTTATCTCCGGAGGATGTATCGAGGAACTGGAGCATCTGGAACTGATTGAAAACTGCGGCTGCGTGATTGTGGCCGACAACCTTTGCCTGGGAACGCGTCATTTTCATGATGAGGTCGAGACGCAGGGCGATCCCTTGCGGGCTATCGCAAAACGCTACCTTGGCCATCTGTCCTGTCCCAGAATGATGGGCGATTTCCAACGCAGGCTGGACTGTCTGCTGGGCGTCAGAAAGGAGTACAGGATTGACGGTGCCATTATCGAAAAATTGAAGTTCTGCGACCTCTGGGGAGCGGAAATGTACCTTTACCGCGCGGAGTCAAAGAACAGGGGAATTCCCCTGCTGGCCCTGGAGCGGGAGCTCTACGGCGGCGGGGCCGGACAAATCAAAACCAGGGTGCAGGCTTTTCTGGAAAAGATCAGAAACCAACAGGCGACGGATGAAGGCGTGGTCCGGGCGGCCGGTACCGACTATAAACCGAAATAACAACAGGGAGGCAAGTGATGAAAAAAGCGGGCGGAGGTTATGAATATATCATCGTCGGAACGGGACCGGGTGGGGCGCCGGCCGCGAGGGAACTGGCCAGGGCGGGCAAGAAAGTGCTCATGATCGAAAGAGGAGATTATCACAAAAAATTTTTGGGCTTTCCGCTCGGCATCCGATTGCTGGAACGCTACATGCTTTTTGCCCGATCCATGGAAGGCGTCATTATCGAACGGGGCATCACCGTCGGCGGTTCTTCGATGGTCTATCAGTCCAATGTCATGGAACCTCCCAAAAAATTGATTGATAATATGGGTATCGATTTCAGACCGGAAGCCAAAGAGCTGAAAAAAGAAATCGGCATCGAAGTCCTGCCGGAGAGATTTTACCGCAACAACAAGGGGCTCTACCGGATGCTGGAGACCGCCGAGAAAATGGGCATTCCCTTCCGCGAACAGGAAAAATTCATTAAAGCCGAAAAATGCAAGCTGGGCTGCGACTGGTGCATGCTGGGCTGTCCGGAAAACGCCCGCTGGACGACGCGCGAACATGTGGAAGAAGCCCGATCACACGGCGCGGAACTGATGTACAATGCGCCCGTCAATAAAATTCTCTTCAACGCGGGCAAATCCAGGGCCACCGGCGTTGAGTTGAAAAACGGCACGGTTATCCACGGCGATAAGATCATTCTTGCCGCCGGCGGCATCGGTTCTCCCGCGATTCTTCTCAGGTCGGGCGTGAAACGCCTCGGTTCGCAGGAAGTGGGGACGCGTTTTTTCATGGATCCGATGAACATCATGCTGGGCTACAGCAAGGACCCCGACGGCGGCTTCTGGGGCATCCAGACCTTCACCCACGCCATCGAATCCATGGCCCAGAGCGAAGGCTTCATGATCGGCAACTGTTCCGCCTGGGGAACGTGGGTCGTTTTATCTTTCTTCCGCATGCAGACGGCCAAAGAAAATCTGCCCAGATTTCCGCTCGTGAAAAGAGGCATGGGATTGTTTCTGAAACTCTCCGACGAGGCGCACGGACAAATCTATCCCAACGAAAAAACCAGCAAGCCCTTTACCGCCAACGATGAAAAGAGACTGAAAAAAGGAACGGAGATTATGCGGGAAATCATTATCAAGTCCGGCGGCGATCCGAAGACCATTTCCATCCTGAAATGGGCCGGAGGCCACCCCGGGGGCACCCTGGCCATGGGACAGGCCGTGAACCGTGACTTTTCGACGGAAATAGAAAATCTCTACGTCTGCGACGGCAGCACCATGCCTGTCTCACCGGGCGCGCCGCCTTCGCTTTCGATTTGTTCCATGTCGCTTTTACTGGGCAAGATGCTTTTGGGCAGGGTCAAGGCCGAAGAACGAATGATCCGCCAATGAAACCGGCTGATTGACGGCGGAGAAGTCTGTCAGCAGATGCGCGGGACCAGTTCGCCGGTCGGCAAATCAATCATGCGTTCGCCGCCGATGGTGGTTTTCAAAACGACCTGTCCCTCAGCGGCCTTGCTGACGTGTCCGATTACGGCGGCCTGTTTTCCATAGGGGTGGGCTTGCATGGCCTGTAAAACGGCCTGGGCGTCCTGCGGGGGACAGAAAAAGACAATCTTGCCTTCGTTTGCCAGAAAAAGCGGGTCGAAGCCGAGAATCTCGCAAAGACCGCGGACGGTGTCCCGGACCGGAATGTTTTTTTCATCAAGGTCCATGCGGATTTTGGCGCTTTTGGCGATTTCCGCCAGAATGGAGCCCAGTCCGCCCCGCGTGGCGTCGCGCATGCAGTGAATACGGGGCGTGGCTTTCAGGATTTCGGCGATCAGGCCGTTGAGCGGCGCCGAATCCGACACCAGCTCGGAATCCAGCGACAATTTTTCCCGCGCCTGAATCACCGCCGCGCCGTGATCGCCGATGGTTCCGTTGATGATCATCACGTCGCCCGGCTGAATGCTTTTGACGGACAGCTCTCCGGGGTATTCCACGATGCCGATTCCGGAGGTATTGATGAACAGGCCGTCCGCCGCGCCGCGGGCGACCACCTTGGTGTCGCCGGTGACGATTTTGACGCCGGCTTCCGCGGCGGCTTCGGCCATCGCCTGAATGATTCTCTGCAAGGCTTCAAAGGGGAACCCTTCTTCCAGAATGAATCCGCAGCTCATGTAAAGCGGTTTGCCGCCGCAGACCGAGAGATCGTTGACCGTGCCGTGCACGGCAAGCGACCCGATATTGCCTCCGGGGAAAAACACGGGACTGATGACGTAGGAATCGGTTGTGAAACAAAACTTCTGATTTCCCAGGGTAAGCACCGCGCTGTCTTCGAGGCGCTCCAGGCAGGGATTTTTAAACCGGGGCAGAAAGTAGTCGGCAACGAGTTCGTTGGACAGAAGTCCGCCATTGCCGTGTTCCAGAAGAATTTTGTCGTATTTCATTTTACTCACCTCTGTGCGATATAGTCGTTTCTTTTTCTCATCCGGGACGCCGCGACGACGGCCTGCCCCAGCGCAATGCCGCCGTCATTGGCCGGCACCTGCTCTTGACTGTGCACATCAAATCCATGACATTTCAATTTGGCCATGGTGCCTTCCAGCAGGATTTTGTTCTGAAAACAGCCCCCGCTCAGGACGACGCGGTTGAGTCCGGTTTCCTGGCGCATTTTTTCCGCCATAAACGCGAAAGCTTCTGCCAGCGTTTGATGAAAGGAGGCGGCGATTTTTTTCATGCCGCGCCCGGCCCGCACGTCGGCGACGACGGCTTGAACGATGCTGGCGATCCCCAGCCGATACGGTTTTCCCCCATCATCCAAAAGTTCGAAGGGGTAGGGCTCGCCGGACGATCCGGTCGCCAGCGCTTCCAGCTCCATGGCCGCCTGGCCTTCGAAGCTGACTTGCCTGCGCAGGCCGATCAGCGTCGCGATGCCATCAAAAAGTCTGCCCAGCCCCGAGGACAGGGGGGAATGAATTTGATGTTCGATGATTTGATCGAACATTTCAATGTCGCGCTGATACGGGACAAGATTCAGTTGCCGGGCGATGTCTTTCCATGCCGGTCCGTAAGCCGCTTTGAGCAGGCTCACGGCGACGCGCCATGGTTCGTGGATGGCCTTCTCGCCCCCCGGCAAGACAAAGTATTGCAGGTGGCCGAAACGCTCGAAATCCGATTCATCGGCGATGAGGAATTCTCCTCCCCAGGCGTTGCCGTCCGGACCGTAGCCGGTGCCGTCCATGGCCAGTCCGATCACGCGGCCTTCGATGCGGTTTTCCGCCATGCAGCTGACCAGATGCGCATGGTGGTGCTGAACCCGGATGATTCGGTCGCCGGGAATTTTTTGCGCCGCCGCGGTGGAATAATAACCCGGGTGAGCGTCGCAGGCGATCAGGCGCGGCTCCGTTTCGGTGATTCTTTTCATGAGCGCCATGCTTTCATGGAAAAAGCCGCGCGCCTGGGGCGTTTCCAGGTCTCCGATGTGCGGGCTTAAGAAGGCAAAGGACCCCTTCAGGACGCACTGGGTGTTTTTGAGCTGGCCGCCCAGGGCCAGGACGGGGGTCTTGGCCTCGTGGGAATCGGCCAGCAGAAGCGGCCGGGGGACGTATCCGCGGGCGCGCCGAAGCAGCCGCGTTTTTTTGGCGGCGATCAAGGCGACGGAATCATCACAGCGCACCAGGATGTCGCGGTTGTGCACCAGGAAGTAATCGGCGATGGCCCGCAGTCTCTGGAAGGCTTCACGGTTGCCGATGCAGATGGGCTCGTCCACCTGGTTGGCGCTGGTCATCACCAGCGGCTTGGCCGTCTCGGCCAGCAGGAGGTGATGCAGGGGGGTGTAGGGCAGCATCACGCCCAGATTCGGAACGCCGGGGGCCACCCACTCGGAAACGGGGCTTTTTTTCTTTTTCCTGAGCAAAACGATCGGCCGCTGCGGCGAGGTCAGCAGTATCTCCTCCTCCCGGCTTATCCGGACCATTGTCCTCGCGGCTTCCACGTCGCGCGCCATCACGGCGAAGGGTTTTTCCTCGCGATACTTGCGCAGGCGAAGTGTTTTGACGGTTTCCGTGTCGGTGGCGTCGGCGCACAGGTGGAATCCGCCCAGTCCCTTGATGGCCAGAATTTTTCCGGACGATAGAAGGCTGACGGCGGATGCGATCGGGTCTTCGGACGCCACGGGCCGGCCCTCCCCGTCCAAAAGATTCAGATGCGGGCCGCAGACCGGACAGGCGTTCGGTTCCGCGTGAAATCGCCGGTCGGCGGGGTTTTCATATTCGGCGAGGCAGCGGTCGCAAAGCCTAAAACATGCCATGGACGTGTTGGCTCGGTCATAGGGGATCGTCTTGATGATCGTCAGCCGAGGGCCGCAGTTGGTGCAGTTGATGAAAGGATAGTGGTATCGGCGGTTGCCGGAATCGAAAAGCTCCTTCAGGCAGTCCGCGCAGGTGGCCGCGTCGGGGGTGATGTGCACGTCTGCCCGGCCCCGGTCGGTGCTGGGAAGAATTGCGAAGACGGAATCGTTGCAAAGCGCGATTTCGGATGATTCCACCCGCGTGATATGCGCCAGCGGCGGGCATTCCTCCTCGACGCCGACCCGAAAGGCTTTCAGGGCCGCGGGAGGACCTTCCACTTCGGCGACGGCGCCGAAAGGCGTGTTCCGCACGAAGCCGCTTAAGCCGTTTTTCACCGCCATTCTGTAGAGAAACGGCCGAAAGCCCACGCCCTGCACGGTGCCGTAAAAAAGGTGGCGGAATCTTTTTTTGTCAGCCTTTTTGTTTCTTGAATTCATCGATGCATTGCGTCAGCCAGTTGATCCAGGCTTCCAGCCCTGCTTTCGTTTTACAGGACACCTCGAAGATCTTCAGTTTTTTGTTCAGGGCAAGCGCGTCCCGCCGGGCCTTTTTCAGGTCAAAGTCTACATGCGGCATCAGATCGGTTTTGTTGATGACCAGCGCCGCCGATTCCTGAAACATGAGCGGGTATTTGGCCGGTTTGTCCGCGCCTTCGGGCGTGCTCAGGAGCATGATCTTGACGTTTTCGCCGATTTTAAATTCGGCGGGACAGACCAGATTGCCGACATTTTCGACAATCAGCAAATCGAGCTTACTCAAATCGAAGGCGGGGAGGGCTTCGCGGATCATGTTGCCGTCAATGTGACAGGCTCCGCCCGTGTTGATTTGAACAACGGGAATTTTCAGTTTGGCGATGCGGTCCGCGTCGTAGGTGTCCTGAATATCGCCTTCGATCACGGCGATGCGGTAGCGGTTTTTCAGCGCCTGGATGGTGTGTTCCAGAAGCGATGTCTTGCCGGCGCCCGGCGAACTCATGACGTTGATGACGAAAAGATTGTGCCGGTCGAAAAGCTTCCGGTTTTCCTCGGCGATGCGTTCATTGGCGTCCAGGACCTTTTTGACAACTTTTACTTTCACGATATGACCTCCGTCAATAGTATTTATAGTAGGCGGAACACGTGCCCTCCGATGAAACCATGCAGGGGCCGATCGGATTGGCGGGCGTGCAGACTTTCTTGTACAAGGGACAATCCGGCGGCAGCTTGATGCCCCGCAGAATGTCGCCGCAGGCGCAGCCGCAGCCGGCCGTATCCAGAGACTTGATTTCCGGGGGCGGAAATCTTTTGAGAGCGTCGAAGGATTCAAAATCACGACGAAGAACGAGCCCGCTTTGCGGAATCACGCCCAGACCGCGCCATTCGGCATCGGCCGTTTCAAACACGGAATGCAGCAGGTTCATTGCCCGCTGGTTGCCTTCCGGACGGACGCCGCGGCTGTACTGGATGGCGATCTCCGGCCGCCCGCTTTCGATTTGCTTGAGCAGCATCCAGAGGCCTTCGAGGATGTCCACCGGTTCAAACCCGGTGATCACGGCGGCGCGTCCGGCCTCGGGAATCATCCGGTAAGCGTCCGCGCCGATCATCGTGCTGACATGGCCGGGGCAAAGAAAGCCGTCGATGTTCAGTAGGGGGTCGGCCAGCAGCGCCTCAATGGCGGGCGGGACGATTTTGTGGACGGAAAAGATGGAAAGATTTTCAATGGCTTTTTGCCGGCAGCTTGCGATGGTGGCGGCGACGGTCGGCGCGGTGGTTTCGAAACCGATACCCATCATGATGACTTCCCTTTGAGGATGCGCCATCGCCAGGCCGATGCATTCGTCGGCGGAGGCAACGACCCGCACGTCGGCGCCCGCGGCGCGCTTTTTCTGAAGACTGTCTCCGCTGGCGCCCGGCACTTTCATCATGTCGCCGAAAGTCGCGAAAATGACGTTTTCCCGGCCTGCCAGGTGCAGAGCAATATCGACATCGCGCGCCGCCGTCACACAGACAGGACAGCCCGGACCGGAAATCAGCCGGATGTTTTCCGGCAAAAGCCTGCGGATGCCGAAACGTCCGATCGCGTAGGTGTGACTGCCGCAGATTTCCATGAGGGTTACGGGCCGAGAGATCCTGTCCGCCACGGAATGGATGCGGCTCAAGAGCGCCTTCGCGACGGCGGGATCGCGGTATTCGTCAATAAATTTCATGGTCAATGAGTTCTTGCAGAAAGTTCAGTTTTTCCCGCGCATCGGCTTCGTCGATTTTGTGAATGGCGTAGCCCGCGTGGCTGATGACGTAATCGCCCACCCCCACCGGCTCGTCGATGATATCGAGGCAGACTTCGCGGCGCGTGCCGCTGATGTCAATAACGGCGTAGTTGTTTTCGTCAATGGAAAGAATCTTCCCGGGAAATCCGATGCACATAAAATACCCCCTAATCCACATCCAGCTCCAGAAGCTGAAGATCTTCCGTGCCGGCCACGAGCATCACTTCCTGGCCGCCGCAGGCCGGACAGGCACCCGTATGCGCCTGCACTTCTAAATCTTTTTCGCAGGAAAAGCAATGGATAAGCGCCGGCAGGACCTGGAAATGCAGTATCGCCCCTTCGGCCGGCGTGCCCTTGGCCTGCACATCGAAGGCGAACTGCAGGGTGTGGGGCTCGATGCAGGAAAGACGGCCGTAGGACAGGAAAACGCCGTTTACTTTCTTGAAGCCGTCGCGCTTCGCGTAATCCTTGATGATCGTGATGATGGATTCGGCAAGGGACAATTCATGCATCGGGCAGTCTCTCCAGGGTCACGTTGAGTTTCTTGAGTTCGGCCAGTAAAAGTTTCTCCATCTCTTGGAATTTGTCATACAAAAATGGCGACATCTCCATCCGCAGATCCCTGTAATTTTGCGGAACAATGCAGAGAAATATCGTTTCCGGTGCCTCACCCAGCAGCTCGGATTTGAAAAGCACGTCGGGAAAAGTGACTTCGTGGACGGTGGTTGGCGGCGGCATGTATAGTTCCATTTCTCGCTTCGTGAAGCGGTAAAGGGATCCGGGCTCATCCTGCACTTTCAGGACATCCACGACGATCAGGTTTTGACAGCGGCAGATGATGTTCAAAAGGGCGTAACCGAGCGTGCCCCCGTCGATGATCTGAATATCCTGCCGCGACTGATAGCGGCGGGCGAACCAGCGCACGAAATGAACGCCGAAGCCTTCATCGCCCATCAGAATATTGCCGATGCCCAGGACGGTGACAAGATTTTTTTCAGTCATCATATCCAACCAAAAAAGGGGAGAAAAATCTTCCCCCCCTTTTTTATACCATATCGCTTGAAAAATTACTCTTTGGCTTTCTTGAAAATATCGCCGCTGATCATGGAAGAGACGGTGCCCTTCTTCAGGATGGCGTCATACCAGAAAGCCATGTAAATGTGCACCACGATGAACAGAATGAACAGCCAGGTGAATACGTGGTGGACATACCGGACGACGGCCAGTCCGCCCATCATTTTCTCAACGGGGCGCAGGATCGAGGCGGCCACGGCGGTGAACCCCGCGTGATAGCCGGCGCCCATTAAAATCAGGCCGGTGACGCAGATGACCAGGACCATAAAAAACAATCCGATATACGCCAGGGATTGCATCGGTCCGTAGAGCGTTTTGTATTCCGGCCCTTCTTTGGTCAGAAGCAGATAGAATTTTATCTGGTCGATGGTCATTTTGATATCCGTCCAGGCGAAAAAATCCTTCCAGTCCGCGTGAAAACGCGAAAAGAAGGCCAGGTAGACCCTCCAGATGAACAAAAACACCAGAATCACCCCGAAGAGAATGTGGGCATAGCGGATATTGCCCATCAGGAACTTATTGACCGTCTCTCCGCTGGAAACCGTAAAGGGCTCGGCAATATAGAAACCGGTGGCGATCAGAATAAATATCGAGATGGCCATGGCCCAGTGGTTGATGCGCATGGCGACGGACCACTCTTTCTCACTGGTGAATTTCTTTTCCACGGTAACCTCCTTTTCGCTTAAGCCACTTTGAATTTTTTAATCTCATTCGTCTTCGGATCAATGATGTGAACCGCGCAGGCCATACAGGGATCAAAAGAGTGAATGGTCCGGAGAATTTCCAGCGGCTGATCAATGTTCGCCAGTTTCGTGCCGATTAACGACTCCTCGTAGGGACCGCGCAGGCCGGCCTTGTCACGCGGCGAACAGTTCCACGTGGAGGGGACGACGGCCTGGTAGTTTGAAATGACGCTTTTTTCGATTCTGACCCAATGTCCGAGCGCGCCGCGCGGCACTTCCGTCATGCCGCGTCCCTTGGCCGGTTTTTTCGGAACATCGCAGCGGGTCCAGGTGCGCGTGTCGCCCTTCTTGATGTTGGCGATCAGTTCGTTGACCCATCCTTCGGTGTTGTCGGCCACCAGCTTGGTTTCCAGCGCGCGCGCCGCTGTTCTGCCCAACGTGGAGAAAAGGACGGTGGCGGGCAACCCGGTGGCTTTCAGCGTGGAATCAATGAGCGGCTTGATGGCTTGATCGCCCAGGGCGTACCCGACGATCATCCGGGCGAGCGGGCCGACCTCGTGCGGCTTGCCGTCGTAACGGGGCGCTTTGCACCAAGAGTATTTCTCGTTGTCCTTGACATGCCCTTCCTTGTCGTAACCGGTGTAGTCGGGTATCGTCGTCTCATCGTAGGGATGCTTGGGGGCGTTGTCCTTATACCAGGAATGCGTGGCTTCTTCCGTGATTTTCTCTTCATCGAGTTTCACCGGTTTGGCGAGGTTTCTGTCCTTGACCACGCCGCGCGGGAAAAGCAGCTTGTTCCAGTCATCATCCAGCGGGAATCCGCCGTAAGCGAGATAATTCTTCACGCCGCCGCCGATGCCTTTGAGGCCTTCATCTTTATAATAATGGGCGGCCAAAAGAACATCGGGAATGTAAGCGGTTTCAATGAAATTCTTCATTTCCTTGAAGCGGAACAGATACTGCCCCAGGCGCTCGGCGTCGAAAAGATCCATGCCGGACGTGATGCCGCCGACCACCAGCGTCTGCGGATGAGGATTCTTGCCGCCTAAGATCGCCATCATCTGCGCGCCAACCTTGGAGATGGACAGCGCGTCCAGATAGTGCGACAGAATAATCAAGTTGGCCTCCGGCGGCAGCTTGTAGGAAGGATTTCCCCAGTAGGCGTTGGCAAACGGCCCCAGACGTCCGGATTGGACGAATTTGGTGATTCTTTCCTGGACGGCTTTGTAATGCGTTGCCGAGCAATTGTAGGGATTGGCGCAATAAGCCCTGGCCATGTCGACAGCCTTTGCCGGATTGGCTTTGAGGGCGCTGACCACGTCCACCCAGTCCAGGCCATGCAGATGATAGAAATGCATGACATGGTCGGTAAGATATTGAGCCGCGTTGATGAGATTGCGCGCGATTCGGGCGTTGGCCGGCGGCTTCACGCCGAAGGCGTCTTCGCAGGCCAGGATGCTGGCTTCGTAATGGGAGTAGGTGCAGACGCCGCAGAAGCGCTGAACAATCAGGCCCGCGTCACGCGGATCGCGTCCCTTGAGAATCGTTTCGATGCCGCGCCACAGCGTAATGCTGCTCCAGGCGTCCTTGACGACGTTATTGCTGTCCACTTCGACTTCAATTCTTAAGTGTCCCTCGATACGGGTAATGGGATCGATAATCATTCGTTTGCTCATTATTCTTTACCTCCCTTGTGACGAATTCCGCTGGCTACCGCATGAGCAGCAATGCCGGCCGCGGCGATGCCTGTCAAGGCGACGCCGATATGATCGACGGTTTTTTCTCCTCCGCCGGAACTCTTGTCCGGAAGCGGTTTTTCATAAGGCGCCATCGTATCCCAGAAACCGGGCTCGGTGCAGCCGATGCACCCGTGGCCGGCCATGATCGGCCAGGAAACGCCGTCATTGAAGCGAACCTTGCCGCAATTGGCGTACGTGTAAGGCCCCTTGCATCCCATTTTGTAGAGACACCAACCCTTGAGCGCGCCTTTGTCGCCCCATTCCTCGACGAATTCCGAAGCGTCGTAGTGGGGTCTTCTTTCGCAATAATCATGAATGCGTTTTCCGTAAGCCCAGATGGGTCTTCCCAGAGAATCCACCGGAGGCAGGGCGCCGAACATGAGGAAATGCAAAAGCGTTCCGGTGAAGTTTACGGCATTGGGAGGACAGCCGGCAATATTGACGGTGGATACGCCGATTGCTTTCTTGACGCTTACGGCATCCGTCGGATTGGGCGCCGCGGCCTGCACACCGCCAAAAGACGAACAGGTGCCGATGCAGATGACGGCCGCCGCTTTCTTGGCGACTTCTTTGGCAACTTCAATGCCGGTTTTTCCCTTGGGGCCGAGCCTAAGATATTTGCCGTCAAGCCCCGTGGGAATGCCGCCCTCGATGACGCAGATGAATTTGCCGGCAAAGTCTTTGACGGCTTTTTCCAGACAGGCTTCCGCCTGATAGCCGGAAGCGGCCATGAGCGTTTCGTGATATTCCAGCGAAATCGTTTCCAGCAGAATATCGTCCACGTTGGGGTAGGATGAACGCAGGAATGCTTCGGAACAGCCGGTGCATTCCGCGAAATGCAGCCACACCACGGGCAGGCGGCTGAAGTTTTCTGCCGCCTTGGCGACCATCGGCCGGAAGATGGGCGGCAGCATCAGGGCCGCGGTCATGGCCGAGGTCCATTTCACAAAGTCCCTGCGGCTGATGCCCCGGTCCTTGAGAAGCGCGTGAAAATCCTCTCTCGGTTCGGGCAAATCCTGCTCGACCTGCTTCAGGTGCAACTGGCAGTGCTTGAGCAGTTCCCGATATTGCTTGTCGATCATTTTCTTGTACTCGGAATGATGTCCTTTTGCCATATATCCTCCTTATGGTTTTTAAGGCCATTGAGAAAACAACATGCCCTAAACGTTTAAATAAAGAATGACCAAAATGACTGTAAGTCAATATCAAAAAAATTTTTTTCTGTAAATATTTTTTTTCGTGCGATACCTAAAATTATTTAAATGATATTATGCACTTACAGAAACATGAGCCGTGCAAAGCGCCTGGTAATACTACTGGTAATACTAATCAAAAATACGTGGCACGAAATGGCTTGACACCCTTCCGGTGTTGTGCTACTAAACGGCAAAAAGTAGCACAATCGAGGAGTGGAAAATGAAGCGAAAATGGTTTATAAGATGGTGGATATTGATGGTCGTGTTGTTTTCGGCTTGCCCGTCGTGGGCGGCCCATCCGCTGATTACCGATGACACCGGCACGCAGGGAAAGGGAAAATTTCAGCTCGAGGTCAACGGCCAATACGACTGGGACCGTGAAGACGCGGAAGACGGAACGGTCAAAAGCACGGGCGGTCAGGCGGCGGCCACGCTGTCCTATGGAGTTTCGGAGAATGTCGATCTGATTTTCAGCCTGCCCTATTTGTGGGGCAATGCCGAAGTCAACGAACAGACGGTGTACGATGAAAAAGGAATCGGCGACGCGACGCTCGAAACAAAAATGCGCCTGTGGGAAAAAAACGGTTTCAGCGTGGCCCTGAAGCCGGGGATCAGCTTTCCCACCGGCGATGAAGACAAAGGCCTCGGCACAGGGAAGCTGGGCGGACATATCTTTCTGATTGCCTCGCAAGAAATCGGTGCATGGGCGTTTCACGCCAATGTGGGCTACATCAGAAATGAAAACGACGCCGATGAACGCAAGGAACTCTGGCATGCGTCGGCCGCCGCGACCTGGGAAGTCGTCAAAAATCTGAAACTGGCCGCGGACATCGGCGCGGAGCGTAATCCCGACGACGAAGCGGACGACGATCCCGCCTTTTTTATCGGCGGTATCATCTATTCCATCAATGACAATCTGGATGTGGATTTGGGCGCCAAGATCGGCTTGACCGATCCGGAGACTGATTTCTCGGCGCTGGCCGGCGTAACGTTCCGGTTTTAGCAATCCACCGTAGGATCTGGACTTTTTATAAAAGGAGATTCCAGTATGCACATGGCAGATGCTTTACTCTCGCCAACCGTGGGAGCAACGATGTGGGCCGGTTCTGTTGCGGCCATCGGGTACTCATCGAAAAAATTGAAGGAAAACCTTGATAACAAGACCATTCCGCTGATGGGCATCATGGGCGCATTTATTTTCGCGGCACAGATGATCAATTTTACCATTCCGGGAACGGGATCCAGCGGTCATATCGGCGGAGGTATGATTTTGGCCGTTCTTCTGGGACCTTACGCGGCATTTTTGGCCATCGCTTCGGTGCTTGTCGTGCAGGCGCTCTTTTTCGCTGACGGTGGGCTGCTCGCCTTGGGCTGCAATATCTGGAATCTTGGAATCTATCCGTGTTTTGTCGCTTATCCTTTGATTTATAAACCGATTGCCGGAGACGCGACAAACACCAAGCGAATTTTCATCGCTGCCATTGTCAGCGTGATCATCGCGCTTCAGCTCGGCGCCTTTTCGGTGGTTCTGGAAACGCTCTTATCCGGTAAGAGCGAACTGCCTTTCGGCACTTTTGTCCTGCTGATGCAGCCGATTCATCTGGCCATCGGTTTAGTGGAAGGAATCATTACGGGCGGTATCATCCTTTATGTGAAACAGGTCCGGCCGGAAATTCTGGAAGCCAATGTCGCCGCTCGCCCTCTGGATGCCGGTCTTTCCATAAGGAATGTTCTTGTGGCTTTTGTGATTCTGGCGGTCGTTACCGGCGGCGCGCTTTCCTGGTTTGCCTCGACATATCCAGATGGATTGGAGTGGTCCATTGAAAAGGTCACTGGCAAAAGCGAGCTTGAGGAACAAAAAAACAGCATTGCCCTCATTTTGAAGGATATCCAGGAAAAAACAGCATTCCTCCCCGATTACGGTTTTAGGCCGGCTGCCACCGAGCAAAAAACTGACGAGTCATCTCCAGTTTGGCCCGCCATTGAACCCGGCACGTCCGTTGCCGGCGTGGTCGGGTCGGTCATTGTTTTGATGCTGATTGTTTTTATCGGTTTCGGAATACGTCTTTTAAAAAGACGGTAATTTTTATTGAAATGCCCATCGAACGCCCCGGCGGAAAATAACTGGATTTGCTGCCGGGGCGTATGGTATTTTAAGCCAACCTTAAATTTCCGGCCGGATCAAAACCATGACGTTTGACACCCAATATTACAATATCGGTTTTCTTGATCAGCTTTCCTATAAGGATACCGTCGTTCACCGGCTAGATCCGCGGGTCAAACTGGTTGTCACCCTGCTCTTTCTGGTCACGGTGATTTCTTTTTCCAAATATGAAGTTTTCGGCCTGCTGCCCTTTTTTCTCTATCCGATGCTCCTGATGACGCTGGGAGAGATTCCGTTTGGGCTCATTTTCAAAAAAGTCCTTTTCGTTTCACCCTTCGCCGTTTTCATCGGCATCTTCAATCCGTTGCTGGATTCAGCGCAGGTTGCGATATTCAAGGATTTCAGCGTTTCGGCCGGGTGGCTGTCTTTTGTTTCCATCCTGCTGAAGTTTGCCCTTACCGTCAGCACGGCTTTACTGCTTATTGCCACCACTTCTTTTCCCGGCGTCTGCCATGCCTTGAGACGTCTTGGACTGCCTGCGATTTTTGTTTCACAACTTCTTTTTCTCTACCGTTATCTGTTCG
The DNA here is from genome assembly GCA_035382085.1 of Smithella sp. Taxonomy (GTDB): domain Bacteria; phylum Desulfobacterota; class Syntrophia; order Syntrophales; family Smithellaceae; genus Smithella. Next base: position 37,108 of record DAOSZO010000003.1, on the reverse strand, counting down.
TCCTGATGGAAGAAACCATGCGGATTGTCCGGGCCAGAAACATGCGTTCCTTCGACGGGCGCGGCGAGGGCGTGAAAATTTTCGTCCGCCTGACCGGAACACTTTTCTTGAGAGCCGTGGAAAGAGCGGAGCGGGTCTATCATGCCATGCTGTCGCGGGGATTCGAGGGCGACATGCCGACACTCAAGCGTTTTCGAATGAAATCGGGCGATGTTGTTTTTGTCGTGTGCTCCGTTGCCCTGCTTTTCGTTTTCAGATTTTATCCGGCAACCGAAATCCTGGGCCGGTTTACGCAGGGGATGTTTTCATGAGCCACCACATCGTCGAATTTAAAAATGTTTCCTTTTCCTATCCCGACGGGACGCGGGCGCTGAAGGATATTTCCTTTCGGATCACGCACGGCGAATCGGTGGGCATCATCGGCGCCAACGGAGCGGGCAAATCCACTCTGCTGATGCACCTCAACGGCTACCTCATGCCGACGTCGGGCACCGTGAATATCGGCGATGTTTATCTGACGAAGAAAACCCAGCAGGAAATCCGCAGAAAAGTCGGCATCGTCTTTCAAAATCCCGATGACCAGCTTTTCATGCCGACGGTTTACGAAGACGTCGCCTTCGGACCGCTCAATCTGGGCTTGGAAGAAGCCGCGGTACGGGAACGGGTGGATTTCGCGCTGAATCTGGTGAACGCCCTGGAATTGAAAGACAAACCGCCGCATCACCTCTCCAGCGGTCAGAAAAGCGCCGTGGCCATCGCTTCGGTCATCGCCATGGAGCCGGATATTCTGGCAATGGACGAACCGGCCGCCAATCTCGATCCCCGGTCAAGACGCCTGCTGATTAATCTGCTGAAGACCTTTGAGCATTCCAAAATCATCGCGTCGCACGATCTGGATTTGATCATGGATGTCTGCCGGCGCTGCATTGTCATCAAGGAAGGCGCGGTGGTCGCCGACGGCCCGGCCCACGATATTCTGAGGGATAAAGCGTTGTTGGAAGAGAATCATCTGGAACTCCCCTTGTCGCTTCAGCGATGTGGATGAACGATGCCTGCAAAATATCATGATTCATTAAAACAGCTCCAGATGGGTCTTGCAAAGATGGGTTCTTTGGCCGTGGCTTTCTCCGGCGGCGCGGACAGCACTTTTCTTTTGAAAGTCGCCCGCGAAGTTTTGCGCGACAAAGTGCTTGCCGTGACGGCGCGATCGCCCATCCATCCGGAGCGGGAATTCCGGGAAGCGTCGGAGTTCGCCCGGCGTCTCGGTGTCGCGCATGTCATTGTCCAGTCGGAAGAACTGAACCTCAAGGGTTTTTCCGATAACCGGCCAGACCGTTGTTATTTGTGCAAGCGCGCTCTCTTTTCAAAGATAAAGGCCGTGGCTGGGCGGCACGGCATTGAGCATATCGCCGAGGGCTCGAACAGGGATGATCTTCGGGATTACCGGCCCGGAATGCGTGCCGTCGAAGAATTGGGAATTCTCAGCCCGCTGATGGAAGCCGGCTTCGGGAAGGCGGCCATCCGAAAATTATCAAAGCAGATGGGCTTGCCGACGTGGGACAAACCCGCCTGTGCCTGCCTGGCTTCCCGCTTTCCGTACGGCGAAAAAATCACACCAGACAAACTCGAAAGGATCGAAAAAGCCGAACAATTTCTTATGGAGCGAGGTTTTAAGCAAGTCCGCGTCCGTTGTCATAACGATACGGCGAGAATTGAAGTGGCGGGATCTGAAAGGCGAAGATTTTTTAATCTGAAATTGATGGACGAGGTTGACAAAAAATTCCGCCGACTCGGTTTTGCGTATTGCGCACTGGATCTGCAAGGTTACCGCACGGGAAGCATGAACGAAGTGCTTCAGTGTAAAAAACGAAGATGATCGCTCGAACGAAAAGCTAAGCCGCAGCCGCGAAGCGGCCGTCGGCTTTAGCGCTTTGTTCGACTCTTTATGATTTTACCAATACGCCGGCTTGTAAAAGTATGCTTTCGATTTCTTGCAGGGAATAACTATTCTTCGCTGTAAAATGAACGATAGGAATACCAGCAGCCCGCATAACATTGTCAACGAATTTGTCGCGGCTTTGCGTTTTTGATTGTTTGTGTGTTTTATCGTCAAGCTCAATTACAAATATAACGCTCAGTGTCGTTGGGTCGCATGCAACTAGGTCAACATGCTTGCTCTGGATTTTATTGAATGCATTTTGCCATGAACTTTTGTTTAATCCGTTTTTTACCTTTACGATGTCGGCCAAACGAATTTTCCCCATTAAACGATAGCGATTATTAATCACCTGCTCAAGTACGCCAAGGAAAGAGCGTTCGGCAGGAGAGAACAAAGCTGGCCCCTTCTCGTATGGGTAGGTCTGCTCACCTTGTGCTTTTTGTTTCATGAATATTTTTATGGCAGCGACAATTGCTAAGAGAAGAACGAGGATAATGATTAGTGGTAGAAGACTATTGAACATGTGTGATCATTCCTTTCTTGTGTCGAACAATATTTATACAGTCTGTATAATTCTGCAAACGCAGACACTCCCTTTCTGTATAAATCGTTTTTGTATTTTCCTCTTATTACAACGATAGTTGAATAAAATCAATCTATTAAATACTGATTGTTGCTTTTTAATTTCCGATTTATACAATCTGTATGAATCGGCTTGCATTTGTTTTCTATTGTCTCCATAATGGTGCCGGCGATTACTTCAGTTTGTTGATCTTGCTGGCGACGCAACCGGCGCCAAAGCCGTTGTCGATGTTGACGACCGCGACGCCTCCGGCGCAGCTGTTGAGCATGGCCAGCAGGGCCGCCACGCCCTGAAAGCTCGCTCCATACCCGACGGACGTCGGCACGGCGATGACGGGTTTGTCCACCAGCCCGGCAATGACACTGGGCAGGGCGCCTTCCATGCCCGCGACCGCGACAATCACGCGCGCGCGGCGGATGATTTCCAATTTGTCGAACAAGCGGTGGATGCCGGCCACGCCGACATCCGCGATTCTTTGCACGCGGTTGCCGAAAACTTCGGCGGTGATCGCTGCTTCTTCGGCGACGGGCAGATCGGCTGTTCCCGCCGAGACGACGGCGATATAATGTTTTGATGGCCGCGGTTTCTTTTTGATCAGGGTGATGGCGCGTGCGAGAGGATGATAAGACGCGGCGGGACAGATATCCCGGACGGCGGCAAATATTTCTTCACTGGCGCGCGTGGCCAGAATGTTTGATCCCCCCGCCGTCATTTCCCTGAAAATATTTTTAATCTGCTCTTTGGTTTTTCCCGGACAGAAGAGGACTTCCGGATGGCCGGTGCGCAATTCGCGGTGCGTGTCGAGTTTGGCGCAGTCAAGCTCCCTGTAGGGGAAGTGCTCGAGTTGCGACAGGCCGTCTTCGACGGCCAGTTTGCCGTCGCGAATCCTCTCCAGAAGCGTTTTGAGCTCTTTTGGGGTCATGGCTTGTTCCTTATTTTCGCGAGCGCGCTTTTGTAAACCTCCTGCAGGGCGACGCCGTTTTCCCTGGCCAGCTTCTTGCAGTCTTCGTATTCCGGCTTGGTCTTGATGACGCGCCCGTTCCAATAGCCGCATTTTATGCCGACGTTCCCGTAGGGGGTTTTCACCGTAACGGTTTTTCGTGGCAGCATGGATTTGATCACGCGATGGGATCGCAGACCGAAGGTCGAGGAATGCCGCCACAAAATCTGTTCCATCGCCTCCTGCCGGCTGACATCGCACAGAACGGAGACACTCGCCGCGGGGCGGGACTTTTTCATGATGATGGGCGTGAAGAAGACATCCTGGGCGCCCGCGGAAAAAAGAAGCTCCATCAAGTCCTCGTAGAGTTCCGGAGTCATGTCGTCCAGATTGCATTCAATCATCACGGCTTCGGCCGTTTCCCTGCCGCGAGCCTCAGCGGCGAGGGCGGGCTGTTCGCCCAAAAACACGCGCAGGACGTTGGGGATGGAGGATTCCTTGCTGCCCAGCCCGTAACCGATGTTCTGCGGCGTGAATTCAATGTGTTCGGTGAAAGACGACGCGGTGGCGGCGATGATCGCCGCGCCGGTGGGCGTGGTGGCTTCAAAGGGGACAAGCCCTGTTCTGACCGGAATGCCCTTGAGGATTTCCGCCGTGGCCGGAGCCGGAACGGGCAGGATGCCGTGGCTGCAGTGAATGACGCCGGAGCCGAGCTGAAGCGGCGAGGCGATGATTTTGTCGGCCTTCAAATCGTCAAGGCAAACGGCCGCGCCGACGATGTCGACGATTGAATCAATGGCGCCGACTTCATGAAAGCGCGCTTTTCCGATCGGGTATCCGTGGATTTTTGCTTCCGCGCGGGCCAGAAGGGTGAAAATATCCAGACTGATTTTCTTGGCGCCGGCGGTCAATCGGCTTTGCTTGATCAGTTGGGCGATATCGCTGAACGTTCGGTGCTTTAAACTTCCTCTTTTCCGGGAAGGCACGACGACGTCAACTTTGGTGCCGGTGATCGCGCCGCGCTGAGCCCGATAGATATTCAATTGATAGGAACCGAGGGAAAGTTTGCCCAGCTCTTTTGACAAATATTTTTGATCCACGCCCAGATCGAGCAGGGCGCCCAGGTTCATGTCGCCGCTGATACCGGCAAAACAATCGTAGTATAGAATTTTCACTTTGCGTCACCTCTTATGGACGTCACGCCAACGCCGACCGCGTTATCGCGATAATCGTGCGATCTTGGTATAAACGGCCGCGGCATTCAGGGCAGGGCGTGTCCCTTGGTGGCCATCATGAAGCCCGCATGTTTCACGCCTTTGATGGCCTTGAGCTTGAGATACAATCCTGAAATGGCCCTGGAGAGTCCTTTGGTGACGATGATTTCGAAACAGTTGTGATGATCCAGATGAATGTGCTGGGTGGAAAGGATGAGGGCATGAAAGTCATGCTGGACATCCAGGATTTTGTTGACCAGTTCCCTGGTGTGATGGTCATACACCAGGGTGATCGCGCCGGTTACCTCCCTGTTTTCCGTCCATTCCTTTTTCACCAGTTCTTCGCGGATCAAATCGCGGATGGCTTCGGAGCGGTTGGTGTACTGCTTCCGTTTGATAAGGTTGTCGAATTTGACCAGCAGACTCTTCTCGAGTGATACGCCGAATCGCACAAGTTCGGACATGTTTGGAATCCTCCCCGGTAAATTTTGGTAAAAATATATGAGAGATGCTTTTTTAGTCAAGCCATATCATTTCTTCGCGCGAAAAGGCCGTGGCGCGGTTTCTTTCCGACCGCGCAGGTATTGCTCCAGACGGTTCAGTCCCTCTTTGAGGTGATCCAGGGAATTGGCATACGAAAAACGCAGGAATCCTTCGCCGCCGCTGCCGAAATCGATGCCGGGCGTGACACCGACTTTGGCTTCTTCGGTGATCCGGAAAGCTTCCCGATAAGAATCCCTGCAGAATCGCCGTGCGTCGGCGAAGACGTAAAAAGCGCCCGTCGGTTCGACATGAATAACGAAACCCATTTCCTTTAAACGCGCCAGCATGTACCGCCGGCGCTCGTCATAAATCCTGACCATTTTGGCGACATCCTTCCGGGCTTTGGTCAGGGCGGCGATGCCGGCCCACTGGATGAAGGCGCTGGCGGAAATCATGAAATTCTGGTGAATGCGTTGCATGACGGCGGAAAATTCTTTCGGGAAAATGCAGTAGCCAAGCCGCCAGCCGGTCATGGCGTATAATTTGGAAAATCCATTGATGACAAAAGCCCTGTCCGTGAATTCCAGGATGGAATGGGCTCGGTCCCTGTAAACCAGGCCATGATAGATTTCGTCCGAGATGATGTATGGCTTGTCGAATTGCGCCACGCTCCGCAGCTGTTCCGGCGTCATCACGATGCCGGTGGGGTTGGAAGGCGAGTTAATCAGAATGGCCTTCGTTTTCGGCGCGAGCTTTTTCTTGATGTCCTGCGGGCGGTATTGAAATCCCTCTTCCGGATAGGTTCTGACCTCCCGGACTTTTCCCCCGGCGGCCAGAATGAAATTCTGGTAGCAGGGATAACGCGGATTGGAAACGATGACGTCGTCGCCGGGATCCAGAATGGCCAGCATCGCAAAGAGCAGCGCGGGCGAGGTGCCGGTGGAAACCAGCACACGGTCCGGCGTCACGCTCACGCCGTATTCCCGGCGGTAATGATCGCAGATGGCCTGTCTTAATTCCAGCAATCCCAGCGCGTGGGTATAACGGGTCCGATGTTTTGAAAGGGCTTCCCGGGCGGCCTGCGTGATGACGCGCGGTGTGGGGAAGTCCGGTTCCCCGACTTCCATGTGGATGATGTCTTCACCCCGCCGCTCCAGCTCTTCGGCCCTGGCCATCACGTCCATCACAATGAAAGACGTGAAACGCGATGCCCGCTTTGAAATCATATCCGCTCCCGATTTTCAGATGGATTATATCTAGAGGGATCAGTAAAAATTTTCAACAACTATTCTATGCCGAAAATTACAAATCAGCAAAAATCGCTTCCATGACGATGGGGATGTTCAGGAGGATTACTTGCCGAAAAAGCAGATCATCTTCTGCGTCACGATATCCGAGAGAATCCGCAAGTCCTTGTCGCGCACGTCATACACATAAACGACATTGGCGAATTTGCCGTCATTGGGCATCAAATCCGTCAAAATATTCGGCTGTTTCTTCATCCAGGCGGTATTGAAAATGACCCCTTCTTTTTCCGGATAGATGGCCATGTAAAAGATATCCATTTCGACCATGTCCTGAAAGAAATGCGTTCCGAAGGACAAATCGGGAATCAGCGAGCCTTCCTGATAGGCGATCTCACCGATGGCCGTGATGTTGTTGATTTCAGAAAAGGTCACCGGAACGCCCATGGCCGGGGTGGTGGTTCCCCATCTTCCGGGTCCCAGAAGGATGGTCGGCATTTTTTCGCGATTGCCGATTTGTTTGTTGAGTTTTCCCGTCAGCCGGGCGACGTCATGCTTTTCGGAGATGCTTAACCTGGCGTAGCCTTTGGGATCGATGTAGATGATTCGCGAGATGGACTGATAAATGCTGCCGCCCATGAAATTGGCTTCCTGCTGAATGAGAATTTTGTTTTTGCTGATTTTTTCAGGCAATTGCAGGCGGCTGTAGTGCCCTTTGGTCTGAAACGGGCGGCACTGGAGGAGATTGATTCTCAGCTGACCTTCATTGTCGGTGTTCGCGGTGAATTCGATGTCCACCGGGTAACGATACACCTGCTCCAGCTTTTTGAGCATGTTGGACATGGTTTTGGCGAAGGGGGTGCCCTGCAGGAGTTCGTCAAAGGTCAGAATCCACGCGTCTTGTGCTTCGCGTCCCAACGATTGGAAATATTCGGCCGCGGCGGCGTCACGGACGGCAATCAGACTCAAGAGCTCCGGTTCGGTATGGGCCAGCAGGTCGTTGGCCGGGACGGTTTGAAATTCGTTTTTTTGGAGATTCAGCAAATCCACTTCATTCTGCGAGAAGCGTTTCATGTCTTGAGGTTTGTTGTAGGGTTTGACGAGCGGAGCGTCGAGAGCGACTATGCGCGGGTAATCGTTTTCCACGCGATTGACCGCCCGGGTGCCCAGGCCGAACACGATGCGCAGCAAGCCGGCTTTCGGGTCCATGCCCTTCTGCCAGACGAAGGTGTTGTAGGAAAGCCCCACGCCCGCCAGGTCCGGGAAGTAATAATGTCCATGATAGGAGCCGGACACGCGCTGAACCAAAAGAGCCATCTGTTCGTCTTGTTCGGCCATCCCGCGCTGCAGGCGGTAGGTCAAGGCGTCTTCATTCATGGTAGAGGCGAAAATTTTCCGCACGGCATTTTCAAAGTTTTTGTACCGTTCCTCCGGTGTTCCCTGATTGACACAGAAATAACTTTCGTATTTGCCGGCAAACGCATTGCCGAAGGCGTCTTCCAGCAACGAAGAAGACCGCACGATGATCGGCGCCTGGCCGAAATACTCCAGCATCAACATGAATTGCTCTTTGACTTCGTCGGGAAAGACGCCATGGAGCATCTTGTTTTTCAACTCGCGGGCGACCTCGAAATATCCCTCTTGTGTTTTTTGCTCCATGAGCAGTTTCCACCAGCCGTTTTGCACCATGTAGGAATAATAAATGTCCGAGCCGATATAAAACGAATCGTGCATTTCCAAATCCTGAGACCAGTCATGAGCCGGATCCTTGCGCAGAATGTTCCGGGCCAGCAGCATGCCGACTGATTTTCCGCCGATGAATCCCGTTCCGATGAGGCGCTTTTTGATTTCCAGCAAATCTTCAAGCGAAAAATATTCCTTGACCAGCGCCAGCATTCTTTTTTCGCGCCCGATCATGACGCGGGAAAGCGTTTCCACCATGGCCTGTTTCTCGGCGTCCGTGTCCGGCTTTTCCAAGAGCGCGTTGGCTTTTAAAAAGATGCGTTCCCAGTAGTCCAGATGGCGCACGCCGCTGCCCGCGTTCGCATCGATCAGAAAAGACAGGACTTTGGCCGCGTCGGCGCTGTTCAAAATCGGCAGAAACTTCTCGCCCTTCATGACGTGGGGGAGATACATGGTCGGGGTGTAGCGTTTCCAGGCCTTCAGGGGATGAACATAAATTTTGCCCTTGTCGTTGTAGACATCCAGGAGCACCTGGGTGGTTTCCCGGATGCGGGCGACGGTTTTAAAGGAATGCCGGTTTCGCAAAATCGCGAAATACGCGACGGTGTTGAGTTCAAACAAATACGGACAGGTAATGACGAAAAAATTCCCGATCATCAGATCCGTCGCCCAGGCAATCAGCAAATCGGACAGCGAGTCGAACACATAGAAAACATCCCGTCCCTCATCCCGGATGATGTTGTGGACCTGCGTGGAAAACGACTCGAATCCTTTATTGGGGTTGAGCTTATAAATTTTGCCCTTTTTGTTTTCTTCCAGAAGGGCTGGGTGATTGGCAAATCGCATATAGACTAATCGGCGATTATGAGCCAGCGCCTCCCTGACAAACGGGTCAACGAATCTTTTGTAGTCAACGATGTCATCCACCTGCAAAACCACATTGTCGCCCATTTGCAGGGAATTGAGTATTTCATCCAGGCCTTTCATTCCGGTGCTGACGCGTGTAAACGGTGTCATATTCAAACCTCAAATTTTATTATGGCACAATTTTGTATTTTCTGAACGCAAATTTTTCCTGTCGGTGCTTGTCCTCGAACCATGATCCCTGTTCGAAAGATCTAATTTAACAATGGATTAACAATACAATCCTTTCAAAAATCTCCAGTTGACCGGCAGGCGAAAATGTTTCGCCCGTTCATGTTGATAGATTAATCAATTTTTATGCCAAAAGAAATCATCGGTTCAAGTTTGTTCAGAAAAACAGCCCCTGTTTGGAAGGAAGGCACATTTTTGAACCATCGTGGGATTGCGCGTTTCTGCGGATAGCTTATTTCAGTGCGGGCCGAAGAGAAACATTTTCAGCTTCATAATTTGCAAATGACACAATATTGTCCTTTTTGATCGAGCGACATTTATGCGTTTAACTTAATATTTTCAATATCTTGTAATGCCGCAGTCGGGTTGGCATCAACCTTGCGCTATCCAAAGTCTGAAAAAATTTTTAAGGAGGTCCAAAATGATTAACTCGGGTGATACAGCGTGGGTCTTAACCGCCAGTGCTTTAGTGTTGTTGATGACCATTCCGGGATTGGCTTTTTTCTACGGCGGGCTGGTCCGCCGCAAAAATGTTCTCTCCATTCTGATGCAGTGCTTCATGATTGTCTGCGTGGTGAGTCTGCAATGGATGCTTTTCGGCTACTCCCTTGCCTTTGGTCCGGATTTTCACGGTGTCATCGGCCGGCTTGACTGGGCGGGATTGGCGGGCGTCGGGGGATCTCCGAATGCCGACTATGCCGGTGGAATCCCGCATTTCGCCTTTATGATTTTCCAGGCGATGTTTGCCATTATCACGCCGGCGCTGATTATCGGTGCTTACGCGGAGCGGGTTAAATTTTCCGCCTTTCTGGTGTTTACCCTTTTGTGGGCAACCTTTGTTTATGACCCCCTGGCGCATTGGGTCTGGGGCGCGGGGGGATGGATGAAATCTCTCGGCGCTCTGGATTTTGCCGGCGGCATCGTTGTTCATGTCAGCTCGGGAATTTCCGCTTTGGTGCTTGCCCTGCTTTTGGGCAAAAGAATCGGCTACAACCACAAGCCCATTCGTCCGCATAATCTTCCCTTCACGGTTTTGGGCGCGGCTCTCTTGTGGTTCGGCTGGTTCGGTTTCAACGCGGGAAGCGCGCTGGCCGCTGACGGGCTTGCCGCCAATGCCTTTGTCACCACGCATATCGCCACCGCGGCCGCCGGTCTAACCTGGGCGCTGATCGAGTGGTGGCACAACGGCACACCGACCATTCTGGGCGCGGCGACCGGCGCCGTGGCCGGATTGGTTGCCATCACCCCGGCCTGCGGTTTCGTCAATCCGATGAACGCGATGTTTATCGGCATGATCGTCGCCGTCGTCTGCTACATCGCGGTCGCGATTATCAAGGGGAAACTTGGCTACGACGATTCGCTGGATGCCTTTGGCGTGCACGGCGTGGGGGGAGCCGTCGGAACCCTCGCCACGGGATTGTTCGCTGAAAAGGCCGTCAACGCGGCCGGAGCCGACGGACTGTTCTTCGGCAACGCCCATCAGCTCGGCGTTCAGGCCCTGTCGCTCATCGTCACGATCGCTTTTGCCGCGCTCATGACCTTCGTCATCTTCAAAATGGTGGACGCGCTCATCGGCATGAGAGTGGAAGAGCATAACGAAATCGTCGGCTTGGATTTAACCCAGCAAAGCGAAGCCGCTTACACCGTCATTGAATAGGAGGGATGAATCATGAAACTGGTTATTGCCATTATACAGCCGCACAAACTTGATGCGGTCAAAAGAGAGTTGGAAGCCGTGGATGTGAACTTGATGACCGTTTCCAATGTTCTGGGACAGGGCAGGCAGAAGGGCGTCACCGAAATATACCGCGGCGCGAAGGAAGCAGGCGGCCTGCTCAACAAGGTCCGGCTGGACATAGCCGTCAACGAGGATTTTGTCGAACCGACGATTCAGGCCATTATGAAGGGAGCGCATACCGGTTCGGTGGGTGACGGTAAAATCTTTATCGTCGAACTTGCCGAGTGCATAAGAATCAGCAGCGGTGAACGCGGTGGTTTAGCCATCGGTTGAGGTGATCATCATGAGTATCCACATACCTGATACCAAGATAAATGCTTTGCAGCGTTGCGTTTCCGAATGCGAAAAAGCAGTCATCGAGCATGTTTTGTTAAAAACGAAAGGGAACCAATCAGAGGCCGCTGCACTTTTAGGAATCAACGAAAGGACCCTGGCGGATAAAATCCATCAATATGAAATTGATTGTGCACAATTTGAATTAAAATAATTGAAAAGGAGAAATCAAACGATGAAAAACAATTTAAATACAAGGATTATAATGACTTTAATGGCACTGATATTGATCTCGTTCCCCTTGATGACCTGGGCAGCGGAGGAATCCAAACCGGCCGAACAAGTACCGGCGGAAGATAAGGTAACCGGCGAGGTGGCGGCCAGTGTTTTAAGCGCCTATATCTGGCGGGGTCAGGAGCTGACCCGTCACAGTGTTGTAGTGCAAC
>DAOSZO010000003.1:0-25370 GCA_035382085.1 Smithella sp. | reverse complement strand
AGCGCCTATATCTGGCGGGGTCAGGAGCTGACCCGTCACAGTGTTGTAGTGCAACCTTCCATGACCATCGGGTATAGAGGTTTTTCGGTCAATCTCTGGGGGAATCTGGATACGAAACCCTATTCTGCGGGAGAGGAGCAATATTCATCCAATTTTACCGAGACGGACGTCACGTTGTCCTACAGCCGTACATTCGGGATCGTTACCGCGGGATTGGGATATATCTATTACGGACTTTCAGCCGCTACGCCGGGCGGAACGGATCTGCCGGATTCCCAGGAGGTATTCATCTCTTTGGGTCTGGATACGATTCTGGCGCCGACGCTGACGGTTTATAAGGAAATTGATCATTACCATCAATGGTACGCGACGCTTGGCGTTTCTCATACTTTTTCACTGCATGAGAAAGTCGGATTGAAGCTGGCGGCCGGCGCAAGCTACCTGCTTTCCACCGACGCCGAAACCTATCCGGAATTTGACGGCAACCTTGAGCCCACCGGAGACAAATTCAACAATTTTCACGACGGCGTTGTTTCCGTATCCGTGCCGATTTACGCTGCCGGCCATGTAACCATAACGCCGACGCTTACCTATGTTTTCCCGCTTTCCAATGACGCGAGGCATGAAATGAAAGCCCGGTCGCTCAAAGGCACGAATGATGCATCCGAGAAGGACAGCGCCTTTCTTTACGGGGGCGTTGTGTTGAGTTTTGCGTTTTGAAATCATGCTGATGGGTCGTCTAATGGTAGGACAACAGGTTCTGGCCCTGTGAATCGAGGTTCGAGTCCTTGCCCATCAGCCATCAACCATTTTTCGGAGGTTGTCCATGCGGGCGCATTATTTTCAGCACGTTCCCTTTGAGGGGCTGGGCAGCATCGAGCCCTGGCTTGAGAAGGCCGGATACGAAATAACGCGCACAAGATTTTTCGCGGATCCCGTTTTGCCGGAATTCAAGACCCTGGACTTTCTCGTGGTTCTGGGCGGCCCGATGAGCGCCAACGATGAAGACAGGTTCCCCTGGCTTGCCGCGGAAAAACAATTCATCTGGAATGCCATCGCCAAAGGCAAGCCGGTTCTGGGAATCTGCCTGGGCGCGCAGCTCATCGCCAACGTGCTGGGCGCGCGGGTTTACCGAAATCCCGTTAAAGAAATCGGCTGGTTTCCGATTTACGGCATTCCATCGCAGGACCAGACTGTCGTTGAGTTTCCAAAAGCCATCCACGCGTTTCACTGGCACGGAGAGACGTTTGACTTGCCGTCCGGCGCGATTCATCTGGCAAAAAGCGGTGCCTGCGAAAACCAGGCGTTTCAGATGGGCCGATCCGTTATCGGCCTGCAGTTTCATCTGGAGATGACGCCACAAGCCGCTTTGGATATCGTCGCCCATTGCCGGAATGAATTGGCCGCGGCTTCTTATGTTCAAACCGAAAAAGAAATCCTTTCGGCGTCGCCTGAAAGATACAAAACCATCAATGACAACATGGACAAAATCCTCTCATTCCTTTTGCAAAAAAACGGCTGACAACCGCCACTCCAAATGGTCTTCAAATCCCGACGAAGAACCGAGCATCTCAAACAAGTGAATTGGAATATTATGCCGATCCGTATAATATCCCAACCTCAACAAGGGAAAACGGGTTGATTAATTTGTAATATTAAGGTATTGAGCCATCAAATAAAGTTTTTATGGCTGGGTGTTAGGCCGACAGCGCTGTCGGCGTTTACAATATTAGCACCGATCCATATAAACAATGTTAGGGGCACTACAAGGAGTGGAAAAATGATACCGGGCCCAGACAAAATAATCGAGTGTCCCAACTGCAAAGGATTTGCACGGGTCTTCACACTGGTATCGGGCAACACGTTTGGTGCTAGGAGATGGACTGACGGCAAAATGATTGCGCCGATGCTACCCCGTCCACCCGCAATTACCAAGTGCCGAGATTGTGGGCACTATTTCTGGCTTTCTGATGCCAAGAAAGTTGGCGAACTTCCTTCTTTGTGGGGAGTCGAAGAAAAAAAGAAGATTCCACCAGAATGGAGAACCGCCGAACATGTGAGGGAATTGTCTGAAGCTGAGTATTTTGAGGCCATCAAGAAAGGCGCAGCTGAACGCGAGGAGCAAGAACTGCATTTAAGGATAGGCGCTTGGTGGGCTGGCAATGACTTATTGCGCTATCAAGGACAAAGCTTTGTAGACAAAAGTCGGATTGTTGCACGCTCGCCCGAAGCAACGATGAATCTTGAATCCTTGCTTGAGTTGTTAAATATTGGAGACTCAGACCAGCGGCTTATGAAAGCGGAAGTACTAAGAGAACTTGGGAGATTTGAGGAAGCAATACGTCTTCTGGAGTTTGATTTTCCAAGTGAATATGGAAGTGTTGTGGTTCTGATACGCAACCTTGCTCAAAAGAAAGACCCTATAGTAAGGGAAATACTGTGATAGGTGCGCCCAACCCGCCGCTCCAGCCGACGCCGCCTGCGGCGGCGCGGCTGAGCGGCAAGCTGTTATCCCCAAAGGTAAATTTTAAACCATCTTGCTTATATCTTTAAGAAAACATTAAACTATCTTTGATCATATCTCTGCAAGACCTTCCCTTAACTAACAATTTTGCGCCTTTTTGCAAATTTTTACAAAGTTGTCGTAAATTGGTTCGCTAATTGCACATAATTAGATCCGGCTGTAAAAAAGTATTTGCTATTGGTACAATTTTGTAACAAAATGCCTTCGTGGGTCGGTTTATAATGAGCACCGCCACAAAAAAATTAAATGAGAGAGAAAAGAAATTGAGCATTCACACTTATGAAGAGCTTGCCGCCCTGCACGCGATAGCAAAAATTCTGGCTCAACCGGGGGATTTGCGCGAACATCTCGAACATATTCTTCAGGAAATGAGTTCGCGCCTGGGGATGCAGCGCGGCATGATATCTTTTCTGGATCGAGAAACCAAAGAAATCTGGCTGGATGTGGCGCATGATGTCAATATTGACGGCCTGGAGGTTACCTATAAACCCGGTGAAGGCATCACGGGCAAGGTGGCGGAAACCGGCCGTCCCATGGCGGTGGCCAATCTCGGACAGGAAACGCATTTTCTGGATCGCACGGGGGCGAGACGCCACCTCAACCGCGCCGAGCTTTCCTTTCTTTGCGTGCCGATTATCTACGATTCCAATGTGGTGGGTGTTTTGTCGGCGGACAAGGTCGCGCGGGATGTCGAAGACCTGGACAAGGAATTGGCGCTTCTTTCGTCGGTTGCCGAACTGATCGCCAAAGCGGTGCACATCAGGGCGTTGGAGGAGGAAAATAAACGCCTGCGCAAGATTGTCGGGCAGCATCGGTCCCCTTCCATGGATATTATCGGACATTCCAAGGCCATGCAGGAGGTCTTCGGCCTGGTGGCGCAGGTCGCCGATTCCAACACCACGGTTTTGATTACCGGAGAAACGGGTACGGGAAAGGAATTGATTGCCCGGGCCATTCATAACAATTCGCCGCGCAAAGGCGCGCCGATGGTGCAGGTCAACTGCGCGGCCATTCCCGACACGCTCATTGAAAGCGAGCTGTTCGGCCATGAGAAAGGGGCGTTTACCGGCGCGTTGACTCAGCGCCGCGGCCGCTTCGAGGAAGCAAACGGCGGAACGATTTTTCTGGATGAAGTCGGGGAACTCTCCGCCGCCGCGCAGGTCAAGCTCCTGCGTGTGTTGCAGGAAAAGCGTTTTCAGCCGCTGGGTTCGTCCAGAGTCGTCAATGTCAATGTCCGGATTATCGCTGCCACGAACCGCAATCTGGAGCAGGACATTCTGGCCGATCGTTTCCGCGCGGATTTGTTTTACCGGCTCAACGTTTTTCCCATTTATCTGCCGCCGCTGCGCGAACGGGGCAGTGACGTGATCTTGCTCGCGGATTATTTTCTTCTGAAATACAGCAAGGAAATGGGGAAAAACGTCAGAAAAATCTCCACAGAGGCCATCGAAGTTTTCCTTTCGCATAAATGGCCGGGAAATGTCCGCGAACTCGAAAATTGCATCGAGCGGGCGGTATTGTTGACGAAAACAGACACGATTGATTGCGCGCACTTGCCGCCGTCGCTGCAGACGCAGGAAAGAGCGCCAAACAAAAAAGAGTATGGAAAGCTGCCGTCCGTTATTCAAGCACAGGAAAGGGCTTTGATTATTGAAGCCTTGGAAGAGGCAGGGGGCAATCAGACCAAAGCCGCCAAAAAACTGGGCATCACCAAGCGAATCATTCAGTATAAAATTGCGAAAATGGGCATCAATCCCAAGCTGTTTAAAAAAAATAAAACGGTCTGAAAGGAAAGTCTCTTTGTCCGGAAAAGGAATTTGAAGCAAAAAGTTCAAAATTGGTCCGAAAAATACAATAAAATACAAAATTGTGCTTTTCGAAACACGGATGAAAATCTGCCGGAGGATAAAAACAGAAAAATCAGGTGTTACAAAAATGTATGATGATTTTCCCGTTTGGCACGACTTTGGCAGTTATAAATGTGCTTTCCCGATTCGCCGGGAATATTGAAGGAGGAAAAAATGTGCCGGCTGTTTGCAGTAACGAGTAACGAACCGCTTTCTCCCATGATGGCGATTCACGCCATTGATGTGATGAAAGAAGGACATGACGGGTCCGGCGTGGGCCTTTTCCTTACGGATCTTGGAGGCGAATTTGAAAAATTCAAGGACGATCCCATTCTTTCCGGGATTTTTTCCAATGAAGGACTCAAGAATCTTGACCGTTTCATGATTGATCAGGATTTTATGGTCAAATACAAGCTGTCCATCAAACCGGCCAAGAATCCTCCCGCGGGGACGCCCAAAAGGGATAATTATGTCATCCGTGTTTACGAATATCCCGCCGAGTGGGAGGGATTGACCCAGGAAGAGAAAAACTTCCGGCTGATGATGATTCAGTTGCAGTTGCGTCAAATGGGGGAACAGGATGAGTCCATGTTGATTTTCAGTTTCTGGCCGGATGTCATCATGATTAAGGAAGTGGGGGACCCGCTGACCGTTGCCCAGTATCTTGGGCTGGACAGAAAGGACCTGACCGCGCGCGTCATCTTGAGCCAGGGGCGTCAGAACACCAATTACGCCATCAACATCTACGCCTGTCACCCGTTTTTCATTCAGGGGATCGCGTCCGCGACCAACGGGGAAAATACCGCCTTTGTTCCCATTCGGGAGTTTCTTGGTTCGCGGAAATTTCCCGGGTACAGCGGCTATCAGTCTGATTCGGAGGTCTTCACGCACATTTTGCACTATATGCTGAATCATCTCGGCATGGGCATCGAAATGTACAAACACATCATTACGCCGCTCAAAGACGGCGAGTTGCAGAATCATCCCAGCGGAAAATTTCTGAAGCAGTTGAAGCAGGCCTGCCGGCCGCTGATCATCGACGGCCCCAACTGCGTTATCGGATGTTTGCCCGACAAATCCGTGTTTATGGTGCAGGATTCGAAGAAACTGCGTCCCGGCATTGTGGGCGGCCGTCCGGGCATGTTCGCGTTTTCTTCCGAGATGTGCGGGCTGGACGCCGCTATTCCGGAACGCGACATCAATCTGGATTTCCAGCCGATGAAATATGAAACCGTTCTGGTCAGCAGAGAAAGGCGAAAGATAGAGAAATGGAATCAATTGGAACCATTAGCCCATCCACATTAAGCACGAAGGATCTGCCCTGGCAGATTCTGTGGAATAAGGAAAAGTGCACCCTGTGCGGGAATTGCACGGCCGTCTGCCCGGTCAGGGCCATCGAGCTGGGCGTTCATCGCAAGCGGCTGATCCAGGTGCCCCTGGGGCTGGAAGAAAAAGCCGGCAATGTTTTCAGTGTGTATCACGGAATCAATCAACGCACGGACCCTGCACACGCCTGCGTCGGCTGCGGCATGTGCACGATGGTTTGCCCCAACAACGCCATTGTGCCCCTGCGGTCCGATGAGGCGGATAAACTGCGCTTTCACGTCAATCAGGGGGGCGAACCCCGACGCCGCGGCGGAAGACGGAATGCTCCGGACAGCGTCCTGGATAAGATAAAATTCGTTCGGATTTCCATGCTGACCGATCCCGCGCTGGACGCGGGACGTCACGAGTTCGAGCTCAGAACCCTGCTGGGCCGCATTCTGCCTCCGGAAGAGATGCTGCGGGTGAACCGGGAAAACGGATGGACGCCTCCGGTGCGGGAAATTTATCCCTTGATCATCGGCAGCATGTCTTTCGGCGCCTTGTCTCCGAACATGTGGGAGGGCCTGCAGCTGGGCGTGACCTATCTGAATGAAGAACTGGGCATGCCGGTGCGGATCTGCACGGGCGAAGGCGGATGCCCGCCGCGGCTGTTGAGATCGCGTTTTCTCAAATATGTCATTTTGCAGATCGCCAGCGGCTATTTTGGCTGGGATGAAATCATCCACAACCTGCCGCATATGAAGGAAGATCCCTGCGCCATTGAAATCAAATACGGCCAGGGCGCCAAACCCGGCGACGGCGGCTTGTTGATGTGGTACAAGGTCAACAAGCTCATTGCCGCGATTCGCGGCGTGCCGCAGGGCGTGAGCCTGCCCAGCCCGCCCACGCATCAGACGAAATACTCGATTGAGGAAGCCGTTGCCAAGATGATTCAATCCATGTACATGGCCTGGGGCTTCCGCGTGCCCGTTTATCCGAAGATCTCGGCCACCAGCACCACGCTGGCGGTTCTGAATAATCTGACCCGCAATCCTTACGCCGCGGGGCTGGCCATTGACGGCGAGGACGGGGGAACCGGTGCGGCCTATAATGTTTCCATGAACCATATGGGACATCCCATCGCGAGCAATTTGCGCGATGCCTATCTGAATTTGGTGAAACTGGGCAAACAAAATGAAATCCCGCTTTTTGCCGGCGGCGGCATCGGCAAAAACGGCAATCTCGCAGCCAACGCCGCGGCGCTGATCATGCTGGGCGCCAGCGGGGTTCAGATCGGAAAATACATCATGCAGGCGGCGGCAGGATGTCTGGGTTCGGAGAACGACCGCTGCAACATCTGCAATGTCGGGATTTGTCCGAAAGGCATCACCTCGCAGGATCCGCGTTTGGACCGCAGATTGGATCCGGAAAAAGTCGCCGAGCGTGTGGTGGACGTCTTTTTAAGTTTTGACACGGAATTGAAGAAAATCGTGGCTCCGCTGGGACGTTCGACGTCCTTGCCGATTGGCATGTCCGACGCGCTGGGCATCGCCGATGCGGATGCGGCACAGAAATTGCAAATTAAATATGTCGTATAAGAAGAGAAGCATAACAAAACGATGAACAAAAAAGAATCTATAAAAATCTCCGGCATTGAAGACGGCGTGCGCGTTGAGTCGAGAATTCTGGAAGAAAGAATTCAGAACGCCGTCGCCGAAGGCTGCACGAAAATTGAAGTCATTGCTCATGGACAGCACGGTATCGGCGGACGTCTCTGGCGCGCAGGGGATAAATCGGTTAAGGTCGAGGTCCTCGGATCTTCCGGACAGCGTTTGGGGTCCATGGGATTTCCCAACACGCTCATCGAGGTTTTCGGGCCCGTCTCCGATGACGTGGCGTGGCTCAACGCCGGAGCGCATATTATCGTTCACGGCAGCGCGACCAATGGCGCGGCCAATGCCATGGCGCAGGGCAAAGTCTATATTGACGGGGATATCGGCGCGCGCGGCATGACCATGACCAAACACAATCCGCGCTTTGATCCTCCGGAGCTCTGGGTTTTCGGCAAGGCGGGCGATTCCTTTGCGGAATTTATGGCCGGAGGCGTGGCGGTTGTCTGCGGTGTCGGGGCGGAAGAAGAAAAGGATGTATTGGGTTACCGTCCCTGTGTCGGGATGGTCGGCGGAAAGATTTTCTTCCGCGGAAATCAAAGTTCCTACAGCGACCAGGATGCCCGTCTGATTTCGGACTTGCCCGAAGCGGAATGGAACTGGCTGAAGACGAACTTGAGCAAGTTTTTGCTGGCCATCGGCAAACAGTATCTGTTTGCCGATTTGGGTGCCAGAAAAAAGGACTGGAAAATTCTGGTCGCCCTCAAGCCGCACGAAAAAAAAGGCCGCGCTTTGCGGCCGATGGCGGTTTTCAAAAAAGAGGTTTGGGAGCGGGAACTTGGCAGCGGCGGTTTGATCGGCGACATCTATAATCTGGATCGTTCACCGATCGGCGTGATCACCACGGGTGAGATGCGCCGCTTCATTCCCGTCTGGGCGAATGAAAAATATCTGCCCCCCTGCCAGGGATATTGCCCGACGGGCATTCCAGTGCAAAAGCGCTGGGCGCTGATACGCAAGGGGAAGATGCAGGAAGCGGTGGACCTGGCCCTGCAATACACGCCTTTTCCTGCGACGGTCTGCGGGTATTTGTGTCCCAATCTCTGCATGCAGAATTGCTCCCGAAAAATTGTCAATCTGCCTTCGATGGATGTGTCCTTGCTGGGGAAAGCGTCCCTGGAAGCCAAAGAGCCCGCACCACTGCCCTCGACGGGCAAGAAAATAGCGGTCATCGGAGGAGGCGTAGCCGGCCTTTCCGTGGCCTGGCAGTTGTGGATGAAAGGACATGAGCCGACGATTTTTGAACGCAGGAAAAAATTGGGCGGAAAAATCACGGAAACGATCCCCCGAAACCGAATTCCGGATGAAATTGTGGAGCATGAAATCAACCGGCTCACGAAGCATATCCGCCGCGTCCACTTCAACTCAGTTATGACGCGGGAGAAGTTCAACAAGCTGAAAAACGAATTTGATTTTGTTGTAATTGCTTCCGGCGCGACCCGGCCCCGCCTTTTGAAGGTGCCGGGCATTGAAAAAGCCATTGCAGCACTGGATTTCTTGCGGCGGAGCAAATGCAATGACGTGAAGGTGGGCAAACGGGTCGTGGTGATCGGCGCCGGCAATGTGGGTTGCGATGCCGCAACGGAAGCCTTCCGTTTGGGCGCGAAAAGTGTTACCTTGATTGACGTTCAGCAGCCGGCGTCTTTCGGAACGGAGAGGCGCAACGCCGAAGCCGCCGGCGCGAAATTTTTGTGGCCGCGGTTCACCAGGGCCATCACGGCCAAAGGCGTGGAACTGACGGATGGCGAAGTGTTGCCGGCGGACACGGTCATTGTGGCGGTGGGCGACATGCCCGATCTTTCCTTCTTGCCGGAGGACATCCGCGTGGTCAACGGATTCATTGCGGTTGATGAAAAGTTCAGAACCAGCGATGAGCGGATTTTCGCCATCGGCGACACGGTCAGGCCGGGGCTTTTGACCGATGCCATCGGCGCGGGGCGCATCGCCGCGCAGACGATCGATGGTCTTTTGAGAGGCATCGAAGAAACCTACGATAAGCTCCCGGTAATTGATTACGCGAGAGTCAAGACGGAATATTTTGACGCTCGCCTCAAGGTTTTTGCCGATCCGGTATCCTGCGCGGCAAACTGCGCTTCGTGCGGCGCCTGTCGGGATTGCGGCATATGCGAATCGGTTTGTCCGCAGAACGCCATCGCGCGCAAGGCTCTGGACGATGAACGTTATGAATATGTGGTCAACGAAGAATTGTGTATCGGGTGCGGGTTCTGCGCGGGCGCCTGTCCCACGGGCGTCTGGGAAATCGTGGAAAACAAACCGCTGGAATAAAACATTTTAATAAAGAGGGGATAATTCATCATGAAAAAGACGAAACAAACCACCGCGGCAGAAAGGCAGTATCTGGTCGAAAAGGAAAAATTCGTTCCCGTCTCGCAGTATTTCGGGGAGGATACTTTCAATTACAAAACCATGAAGGAAAGACTGCCCAAGGAAGCCTTCAAAAAATTGATGGAGGCGATCAATGAGGACAAGAGGCTGGACGCCAGGACAGCCGATGTGGTTGCCGAAGCCATGAAAAAATGGGCGCTGGAAAAAGGCGCGACGCATTTCGCCCACTGGTTCCAGCCGATGACGGGATTTACGGCGGAAAAACACGACGCGTTCATTGACCCGGTCGGCAATGGCCAGGTGATGGAAAAGTTTTCCGGCAAACAACTGGTGCAGGGCGAACCCGACGCGTCCAGTTTTCCCTCCGGAGGCATACGGGCCACCTTTGAAGCCCGCGGCTATACAGCCTGGGACATGTCTTCGCCCGCCTTTATCAAACGCATCGGCATCTCGACGACGCTGTGCATCCCGACGGCCTTTATTTCCTACACCGGAGAAGCGCTGGATAAAAAGACGTCGCTTTTGCGCTCCATCCGTGCCTTGAGCGGCAGCGCAGTCAACATGCTGAAACTGCTGGGCGTGAAAAATGTGAGGAAAGTCTATTCCACCCTGGGTCCCGAACAGGAATATTTTCTGATTGATATGGATTACTTCTTCAAACGCCCGGATCTGGTGCTGGGCGGCAGGACGGTTGTCGGCGCGCCTCCCCCCAAAGGCCAGGAACTGGAAGACCAGTATTTCGGAAGCATCAAGGAGAGAATTTCCTCGTATATGCATGACGTGGAAGAGGAACTCTTCAAGCTGGGCATTCCGGCCAAAACCCGACACAATGAGGTTGCGCCCAGTCAGTATGAAATCGCGCCGGTCTATGAAGAGGCCAATATCGCCGTGGACCACAATCAGATGGTGATGGATACGTTGAAGTCCGTAGCGAAGAAGCACCGCCTGGCGGCGCTGTTGCATGAAAAACCCTTTGCTAAAATCAACGGCTCCGGGAAGCACCTCAACTGGTCGCTGTGCGATGACAAGGGCAACAATCTGCTCAATCCCGGGAAAACGCCGCACGACAACATTCAATTTCTTGTTTTTCTGGTGGCCACGGTGCGGGCGGTTTACAAACACGCCGATATTTTGCGGGCGTCGGTGGCCTCCTACGGCAACGATCATCGTCTCGGAGCCAACGAGGCGCCGCCAGCCATCATTTCGGTGTTTCTGGGCGATCAACTGACGCAGATTCTGGAAAACATAGAAAAAGGCACGGTGGTCAAGGCGACCAATGCCGAGATTATTGATCTGGGCATTTCTTCACTGCCGGTGGTCAGCAAAGACAACACCGACCGCAACCGGACATCGCCCTTTGCTTTTACCGGCAACAAGTTTGAATTCAGAGCCGTGGGTTCTTCCCAGTCCATTTCTTTCCCCGCGACGGTCATCAATGCCATCGTGGCGGAAAGCCTCGATTATCTCGCGGAGAAGATCAAAGCGAAAAACCTCTCCAACATTAATCAGGCCGTTTTCGAAGTTCTGCGGGACGAAATCAAGAATATCAAGCCGGTGCTGTTCAACGGCGATAATTACAGCAAGGAATGGGAACTGGAAGCCGGCAGGAGAGGTCTTCCCAATGAAAAAACGACACCCAGCGCTCTCAAGGCGTTGATCACGAAGAAATCGCTGGACCTTTTTGAAAATTACAAGGTGTTGTCCGGGGTGGAACTCAAATCCAGATACCTCATTCATCTGGAGCGCTACATCAAGGATCTGGAAATAGAAGTCAAATGCCTCAATGCCATCTGCACAAGCCAGATTATTCCGGCGGCGGTGACTTATCAGAAACGGCTGGCCAAGGCGATCAATTTGACCCAGGAGGCTCTGGGGTCTGCGGCGGCTTTCCCCGCGCAGAGGGAAGTCCTCAAGAAAGTATTGGATTTGGTCAACAGCGTCTATGGGGCGGCCAAGGACATTCAGGCCAAGATGGAGGCATCCTGCGGATTGCACGACGAACAGAAAAAGGCGGAGATGCTGAGTTCCAAGGTCAAACCAAAGATGGAAGAACTGCGTGAGTACGTGGATGCGCTGGAGAATCTTGTCGATGACGAGATATGGCCGCTGCCCAAATTCTGGGAGATGCTGTTTATCAGCTGACGGGCTTTTTGGCGGGGAATGGGCGGACCATTCCCCGTTTCTTTTTAGGATTGACGAGACGAAAGAAACATTATAGACACAGCGCGCTTTTTGGACGTAGAGTCGCTAAAGACGGAGATGAGGCGCTGCTTCGATGTGTTTATCGAGGTGTACGGCTTTTCGACAGGCTCCCGGGAGATAAAATCGAATGTCGCTTATCAATCATCGGAAAAAAGCACTGCTTGTGCTGGAGGACGGTTCTGTTTTTGAAGGGAGCGCGTTTGCCGGCGAAGGCGAAACCCTGGGGGAGGTCGTTTTCAATACAGGCATGACCGGTTATCAGGAAGTGATTACCGATCCTTCCTACAAGGGGCAGATCGTCGCCATGACCTACCCCTTGGTCGGCAATTACGGCATCAACGACGAGGACATGGAATCCGCCGGCATCCATCTGGAAGGTTTTGTCGTGAAGGAGTACCAGCCCCATCCGAGTAACTGGCGGGTGAAAAGGAGTCTCAAAGACTTTCTGGAGCATCACGGCAAAATCGGCATGGAAGGAATCGACACCCGCGCGTTGACGAGGCGACTGCGCATTGCCGGCGCGATGAAGGGAATCATTTCCACGGAAAGCCAAAACATCGGGGCGCTCCTGGAAAAAGTGCGCGCCTATCCCGGCCTGGTGGGCAGGGATCTGGTCCGCGAGGTAACCTGCGCGGCGGCTTACACCTGGACGGAAGGCCGGGTTTTGCAAGGGCTTCCCGCCGCCAGGACATCGCGCAGGCCGCGTGTCGCCGTGTTGGACTGCGGTGTCAAGTATAACATTCTGCGCCTCCTGGAAAAAAACGGCTGCGAAGTGCTGGTTCTGCCGGCGTCTTCTTCCGCCGAAGCGATTCTCGCCCTGGAGCCGGACGGTGTTTTGCTCTCCAACGGTCCGGGCGACCCGGCGGCGCTGCCCTACATTGTTGAAACGGCCCGCGCCATCCTCGGCAAAGTTCCCGTGTTTGGAATTTGCCTGGGGCATCAAATCATCGGTCAAGCCGTCGGCGGCAAGACGCAAAAATTGAAATTCGGCCATCACGGCATTAATCAGCCGGTCAAGAATATGGCAACCGGGCGGGTTGAAATCACCTCTCAAAATCACGGATTTGTTGTCATTCCGGCGTCCGTGGAGAAGCAGGCGAAAAAAACCTATTACAATTTGAACGACCGGACGTCTGAAGGCATGGAAATGCCGCTGGCCTTCAGCGTGCAGTATCATCCGGAAGCGGCTCCGGGGCCGCGCGACACGGAACATTTGTTTGCGCGTTTCGTGGGAATGATGAAGCGAAAGGGGGAGGAGCAATGATTCTCATCATTGATTTCGGTTCGCAGTACAATCAACTCATCGCGCGGCGGGTCAGGGAGCATCAGGTTTATTGTCAGATTGAACCGCCGGATATTTCGATGGAGGCCGTCAAAGCCCTACGGCCCGAAGGCATTATCCTGTCCGGCGGCCCGGCCAGCATCTATGACAAGGGCGCGCCGCGCGCCGACGCGCGGATCTTTGAGCTGGGCGTTCCCGTTCTGGGGATCTGTTACGGGCTGCAGTACATGGTGGACGCTTTGGGGGGCAAAGTGATTCCGTCCGCCAAGCGTGAATACGGTTTCGCCGAATTGATTGTCAAAAAACGGCAGGGCATCTTTCAGGGCGTTTCCTCCAGGACGCCATGCTGGATGAGTCACGGGGATGCCGTGGGTCA
Source organism: Smithella sp. (assembly GCA_035382085.1). GTDB lineage: Bacteria > Desulfobacterota > Syntrophia > Syntrophales > Smithellaceae > Smithella. The sequence goes on along the minus strand of DAOSZO010000003.1, from coordinate 11,818 downwards.
ATTGCCCGCCGGATTTTCCGTGACCGCCTTCACGGCCAATACGCCCGTGGCCGCGGCCCAGGACGCGCGGCGCCGGTTTTACGGCCTGCAGTTTCATCCGGAGGTCGTTCATACCCGGGAAGGCAAAAAGATGCTGGCCAATTTCTTGTTCAGCATTTGCCGCTGCCGGAAATCCTGGTCCATGAAATCCTTCATTCACGACGCGGTGGAAGACATCCGCCGGCAGGTAGGTGACGGCAAGGTCATTCTGGGCCTCTCCGGCGGCGTGGATTCTTCCGTTGCCGCCGTCTTGCTTCACCGGGCTATCGGCAGACAGCTCACCTGCGTGTTCGTGGACAACGGCTTGTTGAGGGCGGGGGAAACCGCGCGCGTCATGTCCATGTTCCGCGAGAATCTCCGCATTCAGGTGCGGTGCGCGCGGGCGGGCAAATTGTTCCTGCAGCGGCTGAAGGGAGTAACCGACCCGGAAAAGAAAAGAAAAATCATCGGCCGCACGTTCATCGAGGTTTTCGAACGGGAAGCGAAAAAGATCAAAAACGTGCAGTTTCTGGCGCAGGGGACGCTGTATCCCGATTTGATTGAATCGCGCTCCGCCTTCGGCGGCCCCTCCGCGGTGATTAAATCGCATCACAATGTGGGCGGCCTGCCCAAGAAAATGAACCTGAAACTGGTGGAGCCGCTCAGACATTTATTTAAGGATGAAGTCCGCCATCTCGGGAAAGAACTGGGATTGGCCGACGATGTGGTCTGGCGGCAGCCGTTTCCGGGGCCGGGACTTGCCATCCGCGTGATCGGCGAAGTCACGCCGCGGCGCCTGGCAATCTTGCGCAAGGCGGACACCATTCTCTGGGAAGAGATCCGCGCCGGAAAACTTTACTATAAACTCTGGCAGTCCTTTGTCGTGTTGTTGCCGGTCAAGAGCGTGGGCATCATGGGGGATCAGCGCACCTACGAAAACATCGTCGCCATTCGTGCCGTCACCAGCGACGATGCCATGACCGCCGACTGGGCGCAACTGCCCCATGCGGTGCTGGCCCGGATATCCAACCGGATGATTAACGAAGTGCACGGTGTCAACCGCGTGGTGTACGACATCAGCTCCAAGCCGCCCAGCACGATTGAATGGGAATAAGGCGGCGGTGATAGATAGGCACACGGCGCTGCTTGAAATCTTTTTCCGACCCTGCAACTGCCAGCTCAGCAGCCGGATCGCAAACTCGCGCCATCAGTGCTCACCCAAGCGACCGGGCCGGCGTTTCGCTTCGCCGGCAGGAGGGCTGTGAAAAAAGCTTTGATGCGCGACTCTGCAGGCAGGCATATCGCCTGATTGGATGAGAGAAAGGTGAATTTTGTTTTATGCCCAAACGCAAGGACATTAAAAAGATACTGCTTATCGGCTCCGGCCCCATCATCATCAGCCAGGCCTGTGAATTCGATTACTCCGGAACCCAGGCCTGCAAGGCTCTGCGCGAAGAAGGGTATGAGGTTGTTTTAATCAACAGCAATCCGGCGACCATCATGACGGATCCGGAGATGGCCGACCGCACCTACGTGGAGCCCATCACGCCCGAGGCGGTGGAAAAAATCATTGCGCGCGAACGGCCGGACGCGCTGTTGCCCACGTTGGGGGGACAAACCGGCCTCAACACCGCGGTGGCCGTCGCGGAAAGGGGCGTTCTCGAGCAATACAGCGTCGAGATGATCGGCGCGTCGCTGGAGGTGATTCACAAAGCGGAGGACCGGGAGAAATTCCGCGCGGCGATGGAGAAAATCGGCCTGCGCGTGCCCCGGAGCGGCTTTGCCCGTTCTCTGCCGGAGGTTTTGAACGTCGCCGATGCCATCGGATTTCCGATCATTGTTCGTCCTTCCTTCACGCTGGGAGGCACGGGCAGCGGCGTCGCTTACAACCGCGAGGAGCTGTTGGAGATCGCCAAGGCGGGGCTGGATGCCAGCATGATTTCGGAAGTCATGCTGGAGGAATCGGTGCTGGGGTGGAAGGAATACGAACTGGAGGTCATGCGCGACAAGGCCGATAACGTCGTCATCATTTGCTCCATTGAAAACGTTGACGCGATGGGCGTGCACACCGGCGAATCCATCACGGTCGCGCCGGCGCAGACATTGACGGACAGGGAATATCAAAACATGCGGGATGCCGCCATCGCCATCATGCGCGAGATCGGCGTGGAGACGGGCGGCTCCAATGTCCAGTTCGCCATCCATCCGCAAACCGGCGAGATGGTTGTGGTGGAAATGAATCCCCGCGTTTCGCGCTCCTCGGCGCTGGCCTCCAAGGCCACCGGCTTTCCGATCGCCAAGATCGCGGCGAAGCTGGCCGTCGGCTATACGCTGGATGAAATTCCCAATGACATCACGCGCGAGACGATGGCCTCGTTCGAACCGACGATTGATTACTGCGTGGTGAAAATTCCGCGCTGGACGTTTGAAAAATTTCCACAGGCGGAGGATTTCCTGACCACGTCCATGAAATCCGTCGGCGAAACCATGGCGATCGGCCGGACGTTCAAGGAGGCTCTGCAAAAAGCGGTCCGGTCCCTGGAAATCGGGCGGTTTTCGCTGGACCAGGCTCTGCCGGAAAATGTTGCGGATCAGGAAGAATTTTTGAAAGGCAAACTCATCCGGCCCAATTCGCTGAGGCTGTTTTACGTGGCCGCCGCGATGCGGGAAGGCATACCGGTTGAGACGGTTTACCGGTGGACGAACATTGATCCCTGGTTTTTGCATCAGATCAAGGACATCGTGGATGCCGAAAAGGAATTGCGGCGGTCAGCGCCGTCCGTCGAGTTGCTGCGCGAAGCCAAGAAGATGGGCTTTTCCGACCGGGCGCTGGCCTCTTTCTGGAAAATGACGGAGACGGAAATCCGGCAGTGGCGGGAGCGCGAGAACATTGTCCCGGTGTATAAACTGGTCGACACCTGCGCGGCGGAGTTTGAAGCTTACACGCCTTATTATTACTCGACCTACGAGACGGAAAACGAGACGCGGCCGTCGGAGAGGCGCAAAGTGGCCATCATCGGCGGCGGTCCCAACCGCATCGGACAGGGCATCGAATTTGATTACTGCTGTGTGCATGCCTCACTCGCCCTGCGCGAAGAGGGCGTCGAGAGCATCATGATCAATTCCAATCCCGAAACGGTCAGCACCGATTATGACACATCCGACAAACTGTTTTTTGAACCGGTGACGCTGGAGGACGTTCTGCATATTCTGCGGACAGAAAGACCCGAGGGCGTGATCGCGCAGTTCGGCGGCCAGACGCCGCTGAATCTGGCCCGCGGACTGGAAGCGGCGGGCGTGAAAATTCTGGGAACCTCTCCCGATGCGATCGACCGCGCGGAGAACCGCGACCGCTTTCAGGAAATTGTCGCCAAGCTCCGCCTCAATCAGCCCGACAATGACACGGCGATGGATGTGGAAAAAGCGCTGGCGGCCGCCGAACGCATCGGCTATCCGGTGTTGGTGCGCCCTTCCTATGTGCTGGGCGGGCGTTCCATGGAAATCGTCTATGACGCGGAAACGTTGAAAACATTCATGGAAAAGGCCCTCCTGGTCTCCCCGGAACATCCCATCCTGATCGACAAATTTCTGGAGGATGCCGTGGAAATTGATGTGGATGCCATCAGCGACGGGGAAACGACGGTGGTCGCGGGCATCATGGAGCACATTGAGGAGGCTGGCATTCATTCGGGCGACAGCGCCTGCATTTTGCCGCCGCTGACCATCCCGGAGACGATGCTGGATTTAATCCAGGATCAGACCCGGATGCTGGCAAAAGAACTCAACGTGGTCGGCCTGATGAATATTCAGTACGCGATCAGGGACAACACGCTGTATGTGCTGGAAGTCAATCCACGCGCCTCGCGCACCGTTCCGTTCGTCAGCAAGGCGATCGGCGTTCCGCTGGCGAAACTGGCCGCCAAGATCATGCTGGGAAAAACGCTGAGGGAGCTCGGATTCACGCAGGCGCCCCGGCCCGATCATATTTGCGTCAAGGAAGCGGTTTTTCCGTTCAATCGTTTTCCCGAGGTGGACATTTTGTTGGGACCGGAGATGAAATCCACCGGCGAAGTGATGGGCATCGACACAACTTTTGGTCTGGCCTTCGCCAAGTCCCAGATGGCGGCGGGATTCCGCATCCCGACGGAGGGGACCGTTTTTATCAGCGTCCATGATTTTCACAAGGATAAGATTGTTCCGGTGGCGCGGGCCTTTCAGCACATGGGCTTCAAGATCCTGGCGACCAGGGGAACGGCGCTGTACCTTCTCGAACACGGCGTCAGCGCGGGTGTCGTGTTGAAGTTCAGCGAAGGCCGTCCGCATATCGTGGATTACATCAAAAACGGCGACATTCAGGTGGTGATCAATACCAGCATCGGAAGAAAGTCCTCGCGGGATGCTTATCATATCAGGCGCAGCGCCCTGGTTTACAATATTCTTTACACGACCACGATTGCGGGCGCGCGAGCGCTGGGGGAAGCCGTCGCGGCCATTCAAAAAGACTCCTGGCATGTGCGGACGCTTCAGGAATATCAAACTCATCAGGGGAGTTGACCATGTGTGATTCATTGGAAACGGAAACGATGCAAACGGATGGTCCTCGCGAGTCATGCGGTATTTTCGCGATTTACGGCCATGAGGAAGCGTCCCGCATCGCCTTTTATGGTCTTTTCGCGCTGCAGCACCGGGGCCAGGAATCGGCCGGCATTGTATCTTCCGACGGGTGCCAGGTGTATGAACACAAGGGCATGGGCCTGGCGGCTGAAGTCTTCAGGGAAGAGGCGCTGCAGAAACTGCCCGGCAGGCTGGCCATCGGACACGTCCGCTACTCGACAACCGGATCTTCGACCCTTTTGAACGCCCAGCCATTTCTGGTGCATTTCGGCGATGAGTGTTACGCGTTGGCGCATAACGGCAACATTGTCAATGCGCAGAAATTGCGCCAGCAGATGGAAGACGACGGGTCCATTTTCCAGACCACCATGGACAGCGAAATTGTCGTTCATCTGATGGCCCGTCGTTTGAAGGAAGGCTTGGAGAGCGCCCTGACGGCCGCGCTGTTGCGCCTGGCTGGCGCTTATTGTTTCGTCATGCTGACCAGGAATAAGATCATCGCCGCGCGCGACCCGCGCGGTTTCAGGCCGCTGGCGCTGGGAAAGCTCAACGACAGTTGGGTGGTGGCCTCGGAGACGTGCGCCTTTGATCTGGTGGGCGCCCGGTATGTGCGGGATGTTGAACCGGGCGAGATTTTAATGATTGATTCCAGAGGCATTCAAAGTTTCCATCCCTTTCCGGCCGAGAAACATCGTCACTGCATTTTCGAACTGATTTATTTCGCCCGTCCCGACAGCCAGATTTTCCGTCAGAATGTTTACCTTTGCCGCAAGCGATTGGGACATGAACTGGCGCGGGAATACCGGCCGGACGTGGATTTGGTCATGCCGTTTCCCGACTCCGGCGTTTATGCCGCTTTAGGCTACGCGGAAGAAAGCGGGATTCCGTTTGAAATGGGGATGATTCGCAATCACTATATCGGCCGCACCTTTATTCAGCCGTCTCAGACCCTGCGGGATTTCGGCGTGCGGGTGAAATTGAATCCCGTGAGAGCCGTTTTGGAAGGTAAAAAAATCCTGATCGTGGAGGATTCCATCATCCGCGGAACCACCAGCCGCAGCCGGGTCAGGAATCTGCGCGAGATCGGGGTGAAAGAAATACACATGGCCGTCAGCTGCCCGCCGACCGTTTATCCCTGTCCCTACGGCATCGACTTTTCCTCGAAAGGCGAACTCATCGCGGCGAAGAAAGAAAACGAAAGAGCGATTGCCGAGTTTATCGGACTGGATTCCATGCATTATCTGAGCGTGGAGGGAATGATCAAGGCAACGGGCTTGGATCGAGATTGCTTTTGCCTGGCCTGCTTCGACGGTTGTTACCCCGTTCGACCGCCGGAGAGGCTAGATAAATTCTGTCTGGAAACCAAGTAAGACCCCCCGCCGCGCTTGTCGGGTTTTTTGCCGGGGCGATAACCATGATTGCTTTTGTTTTTCAACTGTGATACCTTTCAGCAAAAGCCATCACAAGGGAGGGGAAGGTTATGAAAAGCTGCGAATGGATTCAGCATAAAGGGAAGAATATCCTTTATATGAAGATTGCAAGCGAGACAACGGAAGAGCTCAAAGAACGACTCGAAAGCATCAAGCCGGTTGTCGTCAAGGACCCCCCGCACTCCATCCTCTGCATTGCGGATGTCACCAACGGCAAGTTCAATCCGGAAATGACCCAGATGCTCAAAGAGTTCACCAAGCATAACGAACCCTACATCAAGATAACCGCTCTGGTGGGCGTGGAAGGATTGAAAAAAATTATTTATAACGCCGTCCTCACTTTCACCAAACGCAAAAACCTCATTTTAAAAGACTCCAAGCAGCAAGCTCTGGATTGGCTGGCGAGCCAGTAAAAATTCCGGCATCAACCATTCACACCGGCCGTCAGGGGGACATGAAATTCCTCCCGGCCGGTGCAGTCCTTTGCAAAATCCTCAACCTCCTTTTTTTGGTATTTTGTCTTTCTCTTCCGGATTATCCTAAGGGATGGGTCGATTTTTTGCCCACAAACAGACAGGTCATGCCGAGGGTCAGGGGATAGATTTGCACGTTGTCGATGCCGGTTTCTTTTAAAAAGGCGGCAAACTCGCTTGGGGCGGGAAAGTTCATGATGGAATCCGCCAGATAATAATAGGCGGCGGCGTTTTTCGAGAAAACTCCGGCCAGCAGGGGTAAAAGGTGATTCAGATAAACGCGGTAAAAACATTTGAAGAAACGGTTTTGAATGAAATTCATCTCCAGAATCATGATCTGCCCGCCGGGAACCGTGACGCGCAGCATTTCTTTTATCGCTTCCGTTTTTTGCGGAATATTCCGGATGCCAAAGGCCATGGCGGTCACATCAAACATGTTTTCGCCAAACGGCAGCATCAGGGCGTTGCCCTGAATGAAATTTAATGTTTGACCGAGCCGGTTTTTCTCCTTTTTTAAAAGCGCCTTTTTGAGCATGGGATGGACGAAATCCACGCCGACGGCCCGGATGGATTTGTGTCTGAGGCAGGCCAGGATGGACAAATCGCCGGTTCCGCAGGCAATGTCCAGGAATCTGTGGGTTCGGAAAAAGACCATTTTCCGGACGGCGAATTTGCGCCAGTAAACATCACGGCGGAGGCTCAAAAATCGATTCAGGAAATCATAGCGGTCGGTAACCGTGGCAAAAATTTCCTTCACCATCCCCACCCGTTCCTGGTCGCCGACTTGCTTCACGGGAGGATATTTGTTGAGGGGGGGAATTTTCATGGCTTCCAAACAGGCTGTCGGCCGCGCACAAGGACGGAATTCGCGTGAGCGCCCAGTCCCTCGATGCTGGCGAAATGGGCGGTCGGCCCGCTGAGGGTCCGAAACGCTTCCCGGGAGAAGGAAAGCACGCTCATTCTTTTGCAAAAGTCATACACGCCCAAAGGCGATGAAAAACGCGCCGTGCCGCCCGTCGGCAGAATGTGATTGGCGCCTGCCAGATAGTCGCCCAAGGCCTCGGGGGTGAAAGAGCCGAGGAAAACGGATCCCGCATTTCTGACCTGAGGAAGGATTTTCTTTGGTTTTTTCACCATCAGTTCCAGATGTTCGGGCGCGAACCGGTTGGCGATATCCACCGCCTCGGCGATTGTTTTCGTGATCACGATCGCGGCGTGACGGGCAAGCGACTTTTCAAGAATGGCTTTTCTTGGCAGCGCTTTCGTCTGCCTGGAAATTTCCCGCGCGACATTTTCGGCCAGCATTTTTGAAGGCGTAAGCAACAGAGCGGCGGCCATTTCATCATGTTCGAGCTGCGCCAGCATGTCCGCCGCGGCGAAAAGGGGGTTAGCCGTCTGATCGGCGACGATGACGACTTCACTGGGTCCGGCGATCATGTCAATGTCCACCCGTCCAAACACCAGTTTTTTGGCGGCGGCCACATAGGCGTTGCCCGGCCCCACGATTTTATCCACTGCCGGAACCGTTTGGGTGCCGTAGGCCAGCGCCGCGACGGCCTGGGCGCCGCCGATTTTGAAAATGCGGTGGACGCCTCCAATTTCAGCTGCCGCCGCGATCAGGGGATGGATTTGTCCTTCCCGGGCCGGAGACGCCAGGATGATTTCTTCGACCCCCGCGAGACGCGCCGGGATGGCCGCCATCAGAATTGTTGAGGGATAGATTGCCTTTCCTCCGGGCGCGTAGATGCCCACGCGCCTCAGGGGAAGGATGCGCTGGCCGATTTCCACGCCCTTTTCGTCCCTGACCGACCAGCCGGAGGTGATTTGATGGCGGTGATACTTTTCAATGCGCCGCGCCGCCAGCCGGAGGGTTTTGACGTCTTCCCTCTTGACGCGCGCGACGGCTTGCTTCATTTCCGAAGCGGAGACCTCCGCGTTGGTCGCGGTTACGGGGTATCCGTCGAATTGTTTCGTGTAACGGAAAAGGGCATTGTCGCCTGTGGTCGCGACATCCTGAATGATTCTGGATACCGTCGAGACCAGCCGGGGCGAATGAAGACCTCCTCTTTGGCGCAGTTCATCAAAAACTTTTTTGAATGCCGGTGCGTCGGACTGAATGATTTTCATGCTTTCACCCTCTGGATGTCCGCGCCCAGCGCGGAGAATTTCTTTTCGATCATTTCGTAACCGCGGTCAATGTGGTAGACGCGGGAAATTTCCGAGGAGCCTTCGGCGACCAGCGCCGCCAGAATCAGGGAAGCCGACGCCCGCAGGTCCGTGGCCATCACCTGCGCTCCGCGCAGCCTGGGCACGCCCCTCACAATCGCGTTGTTGCCCTGGATTACGATATCCGCTCCCATGCGCAGCAGTTCACTGACGTGCATGAACCGGTTTTCGAAAACCGTTTCGGTGATGACGCTCAAGCCCCCGGCGATGGTCATATAGGCCATCATCTGCGCCTGCAAATCCGTCGGGAAACCGGGATAGGGCAGGGTCTTGATATCCACGCTGTTGATTTTTCTTCCGGCGGAAACCTTTAATCCGTTTTTGATCGGAGTGATTTTCATCCCCGTTTCGCGAAGCTTGTTGATCAGCGATTCCAGGTGATTTGGATTGCAGCCCCTGACGTTGATTTCTCCCTGTGTCATTCCGGCCGCGATCATGAAGGTTCCCGCTTCGATTCTATCCGGAATAATGGAGGCTTCTGTGGGGTGCAGCGAAGTGACGCCCTCAATGGTGATGACATCGGTTCCCGCGCCGCGGATTTTGGCACCCATTCCCTGAAGCACTTCTGCGAGGTTGACGATTTCCGGTTCACAAGCCGCATTGTTCAAAACCGTTGTTCCTTCCGCCAGGGTGGCCGCCATCATCACATTTTCTGTTCCCGTCACCGTCGGGATGTCGAAGTAGATATCGGTGCCTTTGAGTTTTTTTGCCCGAGCCTCGATATAGCCGCTGTTCAATTCGACTTCCGCGCCGAGCGCCTGCAGGGCTTTGATGTGTAAATTCACCGGTCGGGCCCCGATGGCGCAACCGCCGGGGAGCGAGACACGCGCGCGGCCGGCTCGCGCGACCAGAGGTCCCAGAACCAGAATGGAGGCACGCATGGTTTTGACCAGTTCATAAGGCGCGGTGTAGTTGGTAATGTTTTCGGTTCCTATTTTGAGGGTCTGTCCTCCTTCCATCTGCGCGCCCATGCCGGCCAGAAGTTTTTTGATGGTTTTGATATCCACCAGATCGGGAATGTTATGGAAGATGTTTTCTCCTTCCGTCAATAGTGCTGCGGCCAAGATTGGCAAGGCCGCGTTTTTCGCCCCGCTTATCTGGACATCGCCCTTCAGGGTTTTGCCCCCTTGAATCACTATCTTGTCCACTTTACAATCTCCTTGCTTTGATGACGCGCGGCAAACCGGCATAGTCGAATCGTGTTGCCGCCGTAACGTAATGTCCCGTGTCGGCCAGAAGCCCGCGAACACGGTGTTCTTGTTTAGCGCCAATTTCCAGCAAAAGCCAACCATTTTTTTCCAGAAAAGCCGACGCCTGTTGAATTATTTTTTCATGGAAATCCAAACCGCTTGGACCGGCCAGAAGCGCCTGGGGAGGTTCGTAGTCTTTCACGCCGGCGGGCAGGTTATCGTATTCTTTTTGGGCAATATAGGGCGGGTTGCTGACGATGATGTCGAAAAGGCCTGCCACCGGTTCGAACAAATTTCCCCGTCGGAAGGAAATTCTTTTTTCGAAACCCAGGCAAGCGGCGTTTTTTTGAGCCGTATCCAGAGCTGCCTGGGAGATGTCTGTCGCGACGATCGCCGCATCGGGCAATTCGCTGGCCAAAGCAATTGCAATGGCGCCGCTGCCGGTGCCCACATCCAGAATTCTGAAGGAAGAACGATTTGTTTCTTTACAGATCAGCAAGGTTTCTTCGACGATGATTTCCGTTTCGGGGCGGGGGATCAAAACATCCGGATTGACCTCCAGGACAAAGCTCCAGAATGCCTTGCGGCCGGTCAGGTAAGCCACGGGTTCCCATTGTTGTCTTCTCCCTATCAGGTGGCGGAAGACGTCGCATTGCTCTTCGCTCACCGGCCTATCCGGATTTTTGAGAAATTCAATGCGGTCGCACTGCAGGCAAAAAGCCAGCAGGACCTCGGCGTCCAATCGCGCCGACGGGATGCCGGCATATTCCAAATCCCGGGCTGCGTCTTCGAGAATTTTGCGGGCGATCATGGTAAAATTTCCTTGAGTCATCTCTTTAGCACAAGAAATTTTCTGCTGGCGGGCATGGGATTCAATGACAACAACGCTTGATGCGAAAATAAGTTGTTGCAAAAAAAATGTCAAGGGATTATATGTTCAAACCATCAAGATCCTGCTGAAATCAGAAAATAAAAATTTATTTTTGAATCATTTCAAGAGGTGGAGAAGTCTATGAAGCCGGGAGCGAGTTTGATGGAACGCTTCGAGGGATGGTTTGTCCGTCCAATTGAAAAACTCCAGGAAATCCCTGAAGGAGACGGAGGTTTTCTGGCGCTGGCCTGCGCTTTGTTTCTGTGTGAAAGATATTATCGCGCGTTAACCAAAACGCATTATGGCCGGGGAGAGGACAAGCCCTTTAAGGTGGCGGCGGCGGAAGATTTCGGTCTGACGCTTGAGGAGTTTCAGTGCTTCTGGATGGTTTATCGCAACGGCGTGCAACACCAGGGAATACCCAGACGATACATCGACAGCAACAAGGTGGAGTATGTGTGGCATATCGCTGATGAATTCGGAGCGATTCCCGAATTCTACAAAATCAACGCGAATAAGATTGAAATCAGGCTCAATGTCTGGAAATTTGCCGACTTGATTATCAGTAAGCTCAAGAGCAATCCTTCTGTGTTCCGCGTGGCCATGACTCATTCCTTTGCCGAGGTCAGAGAGAATAATCAGGGAAAGTAAAAGACGGGCTATTCGACTTTGACACGCGCGGCTTCAGGCAGATCGGGAACGTTTTCGCGAATCTTTAGCCCTGTTTTTTTAGCAGTTCGGCCTGATGATGGGCGATCAGGGCGTCGATCATTTCTCCGATGTTTCCGTTCAAGAAATTATCCAGGTCATAGCGGGTGAGATTGATGCGATGGTCGGTGACGCGGCCTTGGGGGAAATTATAGGTGCGGATGCGCTCAGAACGGTCGCCCGTGCCTACCTGGCTTTTACGCGCCTCGGCCTGTTCGGCGTTTTGCTTCTGCACCATGGCGTCAAAGAGTCGCGCGCGCAGAACCTTCATCGCCTTGGCCTTGTTCT
>DAOSZO010000002.1:74013-85131 GCA_035382085.1 Smithella sp. | reverse complement strand
TACGGGAAACGCAAGCTCGTGGAACTTGGACGCGCGCTGGCCCTGGAACCGAAGGTGCTGCTTCTGGATGAACCGTCAGCCGGCATGAACACGGAAGAAAAGGACGATTTGCGCATCTGGATTAAGGACATCCAGGAGGACTATAAAGTGACCATTCTCCTGATTGAGCATGATATGAATATGGTGATGGGCATTTCCGACAGAATTTTGGCCATCAATCAGGGCCTGAAAATCATCGAAGGAACGCCCCGGGAAGTTCAGAAGAATCCTGACGTGATTGCCGCATATCTGGGCGAGGAGGACTGATGCTTGCGGTCAAGAACATAGAAACCTGGTACGATTTGATCCGGGCGCTGCACGGGATTTCATTTGAAATCAAACAGGGAGCCATTGTCGCGCTTCTGGGCAGCAACGGCGCGGGCAAGACGACCACCCTCAAAACCATCATGCGCCTGCTGGATGACGATCAGCCGGAAAAGGGAAGCATCGAATTCATGGGCAAAAGGATTGACCGCATGGATACGGAGGAAATCGTACGAATGGGCATCAGTTACGTGCCGGAAGGCCGCGAGGTTTTCCCCGAGCTCACCGTGATGGAGAATATCATGATGGGCGCCTATACGCGCAGGGACAAACGCGAAATTCAGGAAGACATCGAAAACGTCTTTGGACATTTTCCCATTTTGAGGGAACGCAGGAATCAGCAGGCCGGTCATTTGAGCGGCGGCGAACAGCAGATGCTGGCCATCGGCCGCGCGTTGATGAGCCGCCCGAAACTGCTGATGCTGGATGAGCCGTCGCTGGGGCTCTCTCCGCTGCTGACCAAAGAAATCTTCACGATCATTCAGAACATCAATCAGCAAGGCGTGACCATTCTGCTGGTCGAACAGAACGTGAACATGGCCCTGAAATATTCCCACTACGCGTTTCTGATGGAAAATGGGCGCATTGTCCGCGCGGACAGGCCGGAGATTTTGCGTGAGGATGACGACGTCAAGGAATTTTACTTGGGCATTGCCACGGAGCAATCGGTGAAAGGATACAAAAGGTACCGTCGCAAGGTTCGTTTCCGTTGAGGGAAGACGATGAAGGAAGAAATACAAACCCTGCCCCAGGCCCTGAAGCATCTCGTGCAGAAGCAGCCGCAACGCGTTGCCATGCGGATGAAGGATTACGGCATCTGGCATGACATTACCTGGCAGCAGTATTATGATCAGGTCCGGAAAGTGGCGATGGGATTGCGGGCGCTGGGCGTGAAGCGCGGCGACCACGTGGCCATCGTCGGCGAGAACAAGCCCGAATGGCTGTTTTCCGCGCTGGGAGTAATGTCGCTGGGAGGCATCTTCGTCGGTGTTTACACCACCAATCCGGTGGCGGAGTGCGAGTATGTCGTCGGTCATTCCGAATCGGTTGTGTTTTTCTGCGAGGATGAGGAACAATTCGATAAGGCGCTGGCCTTCCGCGAGCGGACGCCGCATCTGAAAAAAGTCGTGGTCTGGGATATGGAGGGCCTCAAGCACTTTCAGGATCCGATTCTGATGAGTTTCGAGAGTCTTCTGGAACTGGGGGATCAGGAGGATAAACGCAATCCGGGCTTATTTGAAAAAATCGTCGATGAAGGAAAAAGCGAGGAAATCGCTTCCATTATTTACACCTCGGGGACGACAGGTCCTCCCAAAGGAGCGATGATCGCCCATCGCAATTATCTCTGGATCGCCCGCCAAACGCAGAAAACCACCAAGATGAGCGTGGAGGACGAAACCATTTCGTTTCTGCCGCTCAATCACGTCTATGAGCAGATCTTCGACCTGATGATGCATCTTTCGGTCGGTCACATCGTCAATTTCACCGAAAACACCGATACCGTCATGAATGATCTACGAGACGTTTCTCCGACGCTGTTCCACGCCGTGCCGCGCATTTGGGAAAAATATCATTCCGGTATTGTGCTGAGAATGGCCGACGCCACATGGTTCAAACGGACGGTTTTTAATCTCGCCTACAGGATCGGCCAGAAATACAACAGCTTGAACCTGGCGAAAAAACCGGTCCCCTGGTATTTGTTTTTGGCGTATCACTTTGCCTACTTCAGCGTTTTCTGGAAACTCAAGGAGCGCCTGGGCTTTGACCGTGTGCGTCTGGGTTTTTCGGGTGCGGCGCCGATTTCCCACGAGATTCTGAAATTTTTCCAGAGCATCGGCATCCCGATACGGGAAGGGTACGGCCTGACAGAGACCACGGGGATCACGCATATTTCCGATGAGGAACATTTCAAGCTGGGCACCGTCGGCAGGGCGCTGCCCGATTCCGAAGTGAAAATCGCCGAAGACGGCGAGATTTTGATCAAACACGGCGGCATTTTTCAGGGTTACTTCAAAGACCCGGAAGCCACGGAGGCGGCCCTGGAGGGCGGATGGTTCCACACGGGAGACGTCGGTGAAATCGACAGCGAGGGTTACCTGAAAATCACCGATCGGAAGAAGGACCTCATCATCACCGCCGGCGGCAAGAACGTGGCTCCCCAGTACATCGAAAATCTGTTGAAGTTCTCGCCCTATATTGCGGACGCGGTGGTCATCGGCGACCGGCGCAAATACATTACCGCGCTGATTGTCATTGATGAGGAAAATGTCGTCAAGTACGCGCAGGATCACAAGATTCAGTACACGACCTTTGCCAGCCTCACCAGGGCCGAGGAAGTGGTGCGGCTGATCGCGGAGGAGGTGGAAAAAGTCAACAAGCAGATTGCCCGCGTGGAAAACATCCGCAAATTCCGCCTGCTGGACAAGAAACTCTACACCGAAGACGGTGAAGTCACGCCGACGATGAAGGTCAAGCGCAAGGCCATTGCCGCGCAGTACAAAGATATCATCGAGGACATGTACAAGGAAGATTAGGCCGCCGTGCGTTTTTCCGCGGATTGTTTCCTGGGGAGAGGCGGAACGATCTTGAGAAAAGAAGAAAAACGCGCGTCCAGATCGGCAGGCAACACGTTTTCGTATTCATCGCAGAAATCCGACCAGACATGCTCGAGCGCATCCTGAAGATTTTTCCGGGAAGGCTCTTCCCAATCCACCGCGCTTTTCATGAATTCCTCGACAAATACCTGCCGGTACTTGGGCATGCTGAAGGGAGGAGCGGTTTCTCCTTCACGAAGGAGACGGAAAAATTTTCGGGCCTCTGCTCTGGACAGGGGCGCAAAGGACGGCCGCTGATTCAAAAGATGGTGGGCCCAGCGGTTGAATAGCACGGGGTAAAAGGTGCTGTAATCCGCGGGATGGAAAGGGGCCGACCTTTCGTCAATCCGCGTCAGGCGCCCAATCATTCGGTCGAGGGCTTCCACTTCGCCAAGCGCTTGGGCGGTTTCTTTCAATTCGCCGCTGTTTTCAAAGTGACGGTATAATCCGTTCTGTTCACGCGCAACATAGCAGGGACGGGGTGAAAGCAACGCCTCGAGCATGGCCGAATATGTCGGTCCCCAGAACGAGAGGGGTTTTCTTTCCGAGAAAAACCAGCTTTCCTTGATCCATCGCTTTGCACGCCATTGCAGCTGCATCGCCAGGCCATAACCGATGCGGAAAATGATCTGCAGGGGGGTGTTGGTGAGAACGTCGGAGAGATCGGCCGCATGGTTTGCGCCTACTTTTTCCAGGGCGATGTTGAGGTATCCGGCCGCCTTGCGGCTGATCTGGACGATGTGTTCCTCATCTTCGATATTCCGGAAGGCGTCTGCCGCAATCAGAGTATTGCACAGAACCGCAAACTCCAGTCGTACCCGATCCGCCTGCGCGTCGTCGGCGATTCCGGCGAAAGCTTGAGCCAGCAGCGAGAAATCGCTGATGGCGTTCCATGGGGTTGTCGGGATCAGGTGCCGTCCTTCCGGTTCCGCCAGCAGTCCCGGCTCGTGACGGAAACGGCCGGCTCTAATGGCTGACATATCAAGAGGCGCATAGACTTCTATGGCCTCGTTATAGGATGGGAAGCCGTATTCCGCGAGGCGATTGTTCCGCAGACGATAGAGTTCCTCCTCTGTTTCAGCGGGGATGATGGCGGGAAGGTTAAAAAGAAAATTCTGATAATCGCCGTTGGCGTTTTGGGCCAGAGCGGTCAGGATATCGCTGATGGTTTGCGAGGATTGCGCGTCAGTGCCTTTGAAGTAAAAACTGCCGTCCAGCGTCTGATAGCCCGGCGGGATGCTCGAGTCGTCCCGGTCTTCTTTGAAAAGAATTTCCGCCGATTTGGTCAGCGTCAGCACAATCAGTTGCGGTTCTTCCTCGATGGCCCAGAAGGAAAACCGTTGGGGATCCGCCTTGACGAAACGTTCAAGCCATTGCAGAGTCTGTTCGAATGCAATCCGGTCGTTTTTCCAGATTTCGAGATCCAGAATATGCTGCCACTGCTCGACGGTGGCCAGTTGCAGAACCGGCAGACAATCTTCATCGCCGATGCGTTTGATGATCCGGAAAAAATCATCCGCGGGAAGCTGCCGGACAAAGGCTTCCGGATCGGGCAGATCCGCGATGGCGTTGGTGATGGCGTTACCGCTCAGCCTGGCAATTTTGGAAACAATCTGCTGATGCGGTGTCCGGGAATCGCTCAGCATATCCTTTTCCAAATCTTACGGATGTGTAGCGGACCGGCTCCTTGCCGGAGCCGGACCCTGATTTTATTTAGTAGTCGTAGTCTCCCATGTCGGGGGGCATGGGAGCTGCCGGCGTTTTCTTCTTTGGCTTTTCGGAAACCATGGCCTCCGTCGTCAGCAGCAGGGAAGCCACTGAGGCAGCGTTCTGCAGGGCGAAACGGGCGACTTTTGTCGGATCGATGATGCCCGCCTTGAGCATGTCCACATATTCGCCGGTATCCGCGTTGAAGCCGTTGTTGCCTTTGAGTTCCTTGACCTTTTCCACGACGATGGTGCCTTCATAACCCGCGTTGATTGCGATCTGACGCAGGGGGGCTTCCAGCGCTTTTTTGATAATGTCCACGCCGGCCTGTTCATCCGGAGACAGCTTGATTTCGTCCAGCGCCTTGAGGGAGCGGAGATAGGCGACACCGCCGCCCGGGATGATGCCTTCTTCCACCGCTGCCTTGGTCGCGTTGAGGGCGTCTTCCACGCGGGCTTTCTTTTCCTTCATTTCCACTTCGGTGGCCGCGCCGACTTTGATCACCGCCACGCCGCCGACGATTTTCGCCAGGCGCTCCTGAAGTTTTTCGCGGTCGTAGTCGGATTTGGTTTCTTCGATCTCCGCGCGGATCTGCTTGACGCGAGCCTCGATGTCGGACCGCTTGCCCGCGCCGTCGACAATGGTGGTATTGTCTTTATCAATGGTGACCTTCTTGCAGGTTCCCAGGTCCTTCACCGAGGCGTTTTCCAGCTTGACGCCCATGTCTTCGGAGATGACCTGGCCGCCTGTCAGAATCGCGATGTCCTGAAGCATCGCTTTGCGTCGGTCGCCGAACGCCGGCGCCTTGACGGCGGCGCACTTCAAGGTGCCGCGCACTTTATTGACGACCAGCGTGGCCAGCGCTTCGCCTTCCACGTCTTCCGCGATAATCAGCAGGGAACGGCCCATCTTGGCGATCTGTTCCAGGAGGGGAACCATGTCCTTCATGTTGGAAATTTTCTTGTCGGAAATCAGGATGTAGGGATCTTCCAGCGAACAGATCATCTTGTCGGCGTCGGTGACGAAATAAGGCGAGATATAGCCGCGGTCGAACTGCATGCCTTCGACGATCTCCAGTGTGGTTTCCATGCCTTTGGCTTCTTCCACGGTGATGACACCGTCCTTGCCTACTTTTTCCATGGCTTCGGATATCATTTCGCCGATGGTTTTATCATTGTTCGCGGAAATCGTGCCGATTTGCATGATTTCGTTTTTATCAACGATTTTTTTCGACATTTTTTTCAGTTCGTCAACGACGACGTTCACCGCCCTGTCGATGCCGTTTTTCAGTATCATGGGATTTGCACCCGCTGCCGTGAGCTTGGCGCCTTCCTTATAAATGGCCTGCGCCAGAACAGTGGCCGTCGTTGTGCCGTCGCCGGCCTTGTCGGATGTCTTGGACGCCACTTCCTTCACCATCTGTGCGCCCATGTTTTCAAATTTATCTTCCAGCTCGATTTCTTTGGCCACCGTGACGCCGTCCTTGGTGATCTGCGGCGTTCCCCATGATTTTTCGATGACGACATTGCGGCCCCGGGGTCCCAGCGTAACCTTCACCGCATTGGCCAACGTGTCCACGCCGGTCATGATTTTTTGACGTGCTTCGAGATTATATTTGATTTCTTTTGCAGACATCGGTCTCCCTCCTTGTTAAGATTCCAGCACGGCAAGGATGTCTTCTTCCTTCATGATCAGGATTTCCTTGCCATCAATGTTGACTTCCGTGCCGCCCCAGCGACTGAACAAGATCTTGTCGCCTTTTTTTACTTCGGGTTCGATCAGGTTGCCGTCTTTATCCCGGCGGCCTTCGCCGACGGCGATCACCTTGCCTTCCTGCGGTTTTTCCTTGGCGGTGTCCGGAATGATGATGCCCCCGGCTGTCTTTTCCTCACTGGCTAGTCTTTCCACAATGACGCGATCATGCAACGGTTTAATTTTCATTTCATATCCCTCCCAACGAAAATTAAGCTTTTTGCTTTTTTAAAATTTTTTTAGTCTGGTAAAAAAAGAATCCAAAGATTTCCAAAATATTGTCATGCGTTTAGAATTTATGACTGTCGCATGGAACATTTTTCCCGATAATACAAAACAATACCGTTTATATTTTTTTGGTGATAAAATAATAATGCTTTTTCAGATGTCAAGAGTTGCGAACATGGATTAAGAGATGAGCGGTGTTGTTATAAAAAATATTAAAAATCAATAACTTAACAATTTATTTCGGAAATCGATGAAAATTTTCAGATGGAGCCTGTCGGTTGTTTTGATCCTCGGCGCCCTTGGCGGGATTGCCCATCCTGACGATGGTGGCTGGAGGAAAATCGGGGAAGAAAACGGCATTGTCGGCTACGTTCGGCCGACTTCCAGAAGCAGCGTTGATGAAATCAAAGCCGTCGGAATAATCAATGCCCCGATCGCTGTGGTGGAAGCGGTAATCCGCGATGTATCCCTGATGCCGCAGTACGTTTTTTTGTGCGAGTACGCCTTCTTGATTGATACGCCGGAAATGAAGAGCCGGGGAGACATTATGTATTTCTACAGCCGCATGGATTTGCCTTTTCCCGCGAGCGATCGGGATGTGGTCTTGAAGGCGCAATGGTCCATTGACAAGAAAACCGGGACCGTTCATTGCCGGGCAGAAAATGTCCCAACCGCCTGCTTGAAAGACAGAGACGCGATACGCATTCCCATGTCTTTTATGGATTGCACCTTGACGCCTCAGGGCGACGACAGGACGGAAGTGATTTATCAGGCCCTGGTGGATCCAGGCGGAGAATTGCCTTCTTTGATCGTCAATATGCTGACCCGGGACTATGGCATCAAAACCATCGCCGGCTTGAGGGAAATGGTGAAAAGAGAGCCGTTTAAACACGCCCAAAAAGTTATCACCTCCACACCCGAAAAAAATCACCCCTCCGTTTTGAAGTAAAACAGGTCGCTGAAGGCGCGGCGAGACAGAGGCATACCCCGCTTAATCACTTTTTGCTTTTCTCTTAGAGATAATGATTCCTAAAGAGAAAATTTAGTGATAAACAAAGCGGCAACATTGGTAAAAAAAATTCATGCAAACAAAACAAAAAATATTTTGGGGTTGGTACATTGTCGGGGGGGCGTTTTGGGTCATGGGCGTCAATTACGGGGCGCGATACTGCTTCGGTGTTTTTCTCAAGCCGATGGCCGCCGAATTCTCTCTGTCGCGTTCGGTCATCTCCCTGGCGGCTTCGTTGAACATGCTGGTTTATTCGTTCTGCTCCATCTTCGTCGGGCGCATGCTCGACCGCGTCGCGCCCCGCTGGATCATCACCGCCGGCGCGTTGACCGCCGCCTGCGGTTATGTTCTGACCGGATTTGTAAATTCGCCCTGGGGTTTGTATTGGAGCTATGGGTTGCTCGTGGGTTTGGGTTCGGCGGGGATGGGGGTGGTTGCCTGCAGTTCATCCGTCGGCAAGTGGTTTGTCAAGAAAAGAGGTCTGGCGGTGGGCATCGCGTCGATGGGGATCAGCCTGGGGACGGTGCTGCTGACGCCGCTTGCCGGCTGGCTCGTTGTGAAATTGAACTGGCGAATCGGACTGGCCGCTTTGAGCCTGCTGCTTTTGACGGTCGGCGTTTTGATTTCTCAAATCGTCATGAAAAGAACCCGACCGGAAGCGTACGGTCTCTTTCCGGATGGAGAAAGCATGCCGGCGGATGCCTCCGCGGGGCTGAGTTCCCTCACGCGGAAGGTCTCTTACATGAGACTTTTTCGCGATACCCGTTTCTGGACGCTGGCGGTTTGTCAGGGGCTTGCCGTCATGATTTGCATGGCCGTGTTCGTGCATCAGGTCGCTTATGCGACGGACAAGGGCATCGATAAAATGGCCGCGGCGTCGTCACTGGCCGCAATCAGTTTCACCGGGTTTATGGGGCAATTCTTTTTCGGGTGGCTGACGGACAAGATGAAAGACCCGAAATACGGCTCTTTTCTGGGAGTTTCTTTCATGCTCGCCGGCACGCTGTTGCTGCTGAATGTCGAAGAGGCGGGGCGGCTTTATCTCGCCGCTTTGGTTTACGGATTCGGCTACGGTTCACTCGCGCCGATGTTGCCCCTGTTGATTGCCGACCGTTTCGGCCGGCATGTCATGGGTTCCGTTTACGGATTGTTGACGTTTTTCATCGGCACCGGTGGCGCCCTCGGCCCGCTGCTGGGAGGATTGATTTATGATCAATTCGGCTCATACTATTATCTGTGGATGATCAATATCACCGTCTTGATCGGCGTCGCGGTTGCTTTTTTGACTTTGAAAAAAGGTCAGCCCTATGCGTGATCGCTATGGGAGGTGTTTCAGCGAGCATAGAGGAGAATCTGGGCGATGACTTCTTTTGTGTAACCCTCGTACAGCCAGAGCTGAGCCAGATCGGAAGCGTTTTGGGCGATTTTGTCAATTTCCGTTTCGGGGATTTTCGCCGCGCGCAGGGACACGGGACTGCCGATCGATTCAAACCACAATTTCAGGCAGGCGATGCCCTTTTGGGCCACCTGTTTTGTGCCGCGCCCCTTGACGTGAAAAATTTCCCGCGCAAATTTCGCCAGCTTGTCTGTTTTGCGCTCTAACGCCCAGCTCATCCAAGCCGGCAACACGACGGAGAGCCCCGCGCCGTGCGGGATGTCGTACATCGCACTCAACGAATGTTCAATCATATGCGCCGGCATGATGATCTTGCCCATGCCCGCGGTGGTCAATCCGTTGAAACCGAGAACCGCGCTCCACATGATATTGGCACGGGCGTTGTAATGATCCGGCTCTTCCAGGATGATGTCCGTGCTTTCCATAACCGTTCTGATCAGGGCCTCGACCAGCCTGTCCTGCAGGATGCTTGATGAAGAGGTGTTGTTGAAATAACCCTCCAGCAGGTGCGTGATGATATCCACGGCGCTGTAGGCGCTGTATTCCGGACTCAACGAAAAAAGGACGGTGGGATCCAAAATGGATACCTTGGGCTGAATCAGGGGGGAGACGATGCAGTATTTCTGACAAACGTCTTCTTTGGTCACCACCGCGCCGGCATTCATTTCCGAGGCGCTGGCCGCAACGGTTGCCACCGTCAAGATGGGAAGAGCGTCCAGGATCGGTTTGCTGAACGTGAAAAAATCCCAGACATCGTGAGAAGCCTTGACGCCGGCGGCAATAGCCTTGGCCGTGTCCATCACGCTGCCGCCGCCGACCGCCAGAATCACGTCCACCGCTTCCCGGCGCGCCGTTTCAATGCCTTTGTTGACGTGGGATAGAACAGGATTGGATTTGACGCCGGGAAAATCTACGAAAGCGACGCCGGCTTTGGCGAGCGATTCCGTGACCTGCTTGTAAATGCCGTTTTTGACGATGCTGCCCATGCCGTAAACCATCAGGGCTTTCTTGCCGAAGCGGGCGGTCTCTCTTCCGATTTTGGATACCTGTTCCCTGCCGAAAATAATTTTTGTCGGATTTTCATAAATGAAATTTTGCATGGTTGTTAAACTCCGTTTTGACCGGCGCAAAAGAGATGACACGATAAACATGCCATCCGGCGGACTCCTGCAAGGGGCGCTTTTACACAAAGCATTTTTCCGCGGGAATTTTTGCTTCCTTTTATTTTCTGAAGAGTTTGCAATTGCTTATCACATTTTTTTTCTCGGCGCATGTGTTTTTTATATAAACATTTGTCAATTTTTTATTTTGTGGTAAACTTTCGTCAAATTTCTTGATCATTTTGACGAACGCGCATCATCAGACAAAGAGAAACAGATCAACCCATTTTTAGTGCCCAAGATTTCCATGAGCGTTTTTTGCTTCTGCTTTCAGGTCCGGCGAAAGAATTGCTTGACGGCAAAATGCGCTCCGAAAAAGAAAGCCGATTGTCTTTGACCGAAACCATTTGAGAGAGGTTGTGTGCTGAATGTCTATCGGCTATTTTATTGTCTACAATCCGCTTTCCTATGCCATGATGGATCTGCTTCCCGGTGATTCGCTGACTCCCCTCGACGTCATTTCTTATCTCACCGGCCGCGATGCGCATGCATTGAACCCTGATAACTTCATCGAATTTCTGGATTTCCCCCTCAGGAAACAGCGCGTCACCATGATTGACACTCTGGCCATCGAGATGTGCGGCGCCGTTTACCTTCAGAACCAGCTCGCCAGGCTATCCCCGGCCCATGTGATCGTCATGATGGACGGAAAAAGAAAAAATTTTTCCCGCGTGATCCGGGAGAAAGGGTGCCTGCCGCGTGCCGTTTTCATCACGTCCATGAGCGCGACTTTTCCGACCGCCGCGATGACGGCCATCGTTTTAAACCACGGGCGGATTCCCGTTGTGCTGGGAGGCATTCATGTTTCGACGACCCCCGAAGATGTGGATGCCTTCATCAAGCCCTACGTTCCGTACCCGGAGTTGGTTTCGGTGGTGAAAGGCGCCGGGGATTCTTTTGTTCTGCGGG
>DAOSZO010000002.1:30595-74003 GCA_035382085.1 Smithella sp. | reverse complement strand
GGAACAGGGGAAACCCAAGCCGCTCTATGTCGGACATCAATTCGTGGAAAACGGCGTCTGGGGGGATTTCGCCAATGCGGAGGCCCTGCCGCCGTTGAAAATCAACCTGTTGGGCCAACTTCCGTTGATCAGACATACCGCCCTCAAAGATTTCAGAATCAACCCGGTGGTTCCCTATACCGGATGTCCTTTTTCCTGCAAATTCTGCTCCATTTCCGCACTGCCTAAAAAACAGACCGTCTTGCATTTCCGCGATCCGGATGATTTTATCGAGGAATTGAGAACCGTCCAGAGGGGAGGCGTCAATTTTCAAAACAGATACTTCTTTTTTACTCCGGATAATTTGCTGTTCGGCAAAAAAAAATTGATCGCGCTTCTGGATAAAATCATTGAAAGCGATGTGCGGATCAATTACGCCGTGCAGGTTTCCATCGATATCGCCGATGACGAGATGCTGCTCAGAAAAATCAGGGCCTCGGGCGGAACGCATTTTTTCATCGGCCTGGAGTCGCTGGATTTGAGAAATCTAAAATATATCAATAAACACATCGTTGCGGACATCGAAAAAAGCAAAATGACCGTTGAAGCCTATTACGCCTCAAAGATAAGAACGATTCACCGCTACGGCATCTCCATCCACGGTTCATTCATCTTTGGCCTGCCCTATGATTATTTCCGTTCGTTATCGGACAATACCGGCGCAGACGTGGCGAAATTCTGCCTCAAGAATAAAATCGGCATCCAGCCCAGCACCATCACCGATTTGCCCGGATCGGAATTATTCAAAGAAAGCCAGCAGACAGGCGCATCGCTTTACGGTCCCCGGGGCACAATGGGTTATTTTCTCTCGTTGAGCGTGGCGGATTTGAGTGAAACAAACAAAATCCCCCCGGCCTCGCTTAGCTATAGCCCTCTGGTGGTGGCGATCATGGTCTATGAAGCCACAAAGAAAATATGTTCTCCGGCCGCCGCGTTGAGAAACGCCGCATTTATTTTTTTCCGGTCTTTCGCACATCCCACCAAAAACGGCGGGGGGTTCCGCCTCAGGCAACGGTTTCTCGATGCGCTGTGCTCTTTTGTTTCGCAAATTGCCGTCGCCCTCTATAAGGAACACGGGGATTATCTTGTCCGATCAAAAGACGGCGTCCGGGGAATCATGGAACGACTCTTCGACGCGGAAAAGAACATCGACGTGAAAAGACAGTTTGCGAAATATATTGCTCAATTTGTGGAATGATGATTGCTGGTGCTGTCCGCTGCCGTCGGCGCCGGGATTGACGGTCAGGAATAAGCAACCCGGACCCGGAGGATTTTGCCGTTTCCGTCGGGAAGAAACGGCAAAAAGACATTCTGCGTGTTGCGCCGGGATGCCGATACGAGGCGGGTCATCAAGAAAAGCGATCCTGTTTTCTGCCAGCGGCTTGCAAAGATGCAGCGAATATTGAATTGACATCATAACCGATTCTTTTTATGATTAAAAAAATCCAAAGGGGAAAAATTATGAAAAAGAAACCGGAGGCTTCTTCAAAGAAGTTCCGTCCGCGTTGGGGCAAGCCGGTGATAACCCGCATAAAAAAGACCGACGCTTCGCCTCCGGCGGGTTCATCAGGCGCGGCTGTGACAGGGGTTTCAAAAAAGAAGTTCCGTCCGCGTTGGGGCAAGCCGGTGGTAACCGGCGTTCAAAAGACTGACGCCTCGCCTCCGGCGGATTCGTCAGGCGCTGCTGCGACAGGGGTTTCTAAAAAGATGTTTCGCCCGCGTTGGGGCAAGCCGGTGATCGTCAGTTCTCCCAAAGCCGACCAATCGGTTTTGGCGACATCTCCCGCTCAAACATCCGCTGCTGATCCTTCGTTGGTTCTTCAAAAGCCGGAAGAAATAAAGCACTTTATTGCTGATGCTTCAGACGTGGTCATGACCGGGCGGCAAACGCCTCCGTCTGGCGATACGGCGCCGGAGTTTAGTGAACTTCAGCCGCAGGCAGCCGCGAAAGAAAACGGAAAGAACATTCGGATGTGGGCCGCTGCGGCGGTTGTTTGTCTTTGTGTCGCAGTCGGTTATTGGTATTATCAGGCACGGAGCACTGAAGAAACAATAACGGCGGCCAAAGCGCCAACGAATGCCGCTACGGTGGACAAGTTGCAGAATTCACGTTCGAATGAGGAAGACAAAGTCGTTTCCGAAGGTGAAATCCGGGATTTGCTAATGAAGTGGCTGAACAGTTGGCAAGCCGCAGATATTGATGCTTACAGAGGTTTTTACGCGCCGGATTTCAGGGCAAAGGGAATGGATCTCGGCGCTTGGATTTCCCATAAAACCGTGATTTTTAGGAAAAGCAAAAATATCGTCATTAACATGGAAAACTTGCGGATCTCGGTGGATGGAAACAACGCGACCGCCGAGTTTACGCAACATTACAGCTCCTCCCTCTCCAGGAGTTCGGACAAAAAAACGCTGAAGTTGAGAAGAATCGGCAAAGAATGGAAAATATACAGTGAAATAAGCTAGATAGACCAAGGGCGACGTTTTCGCTTCCGGGGGTGATATTTTTTTAAACTTGCAAAATTACCCTTTACATTTGATTTTATATCATATATTGAAAAACAATCTGTCAGAAATAATCTTTTACAGAAAGGAGGATTGCTGTGAGAAAAGCTTTTTTGACTTTTGTCGCGGTCATTTTGGCGTCATTTTTTCTTTTAACCTTTTTTTCAGCCGCCAAAGCGGAACCCATCTATGCAACGAAAGCGCCCGTGGAAATTTACCATCCTTTTTACATCGGAGCGTTTGGAGCCTGGGTCATACCTGATGAGCTGGTGGTCAGAGAAAACGATGGGACCAAGACGAAGTTTAATTTTGACAACAGTTGGGGTGCGGGTGCCAAATTCGGGTACATTTTACCGTTCAAATGGGTGGCTGCCGAGTTGGAGTACATGTACTTGGACGATCAGAATGTCGATGATCCGGGAACATTGTATTACAAAGCAAATAACGTGATGGCCAATCTCATATTGAGATATCCCTACGGCATGATTCGTCCCTACATCGGAGCCGGCATCGGATGGTCCTGGGCGGAATTTGGGGATGACGGCAGCAATGAATCTGAGAGTGCTTTGGCATGGCAGGGGTTGGCCGGAATCAACCTGGAAATCATGCCCCGTTTGTCGCTGGATATCGGATACCGCTATTTCATGAGCAAGTATGATGTTGATGGTTATCGCACGGACGCCGAGGCAACCATGGCGGATCACATGATTTATGCCGGGTTGAATTTCCATTTCGGCGGTTCGGCACCTGTTCCGCCGCCTCCTCCGCCGGAGCCGGAACCGGAACCGGTCAAAAAATGTCCCGATACGCCTTCTTGCTGCGTTGTTGATTCTGAAGGGTGTCCCATTGATTCGGACAAAGACGGCGTCTGTGACGGATGCGACAAATGTCCCGACACGCCGCCCTGCTGTGTTGTCGATTTAAACGGATGTCCCGTTGATTCCGATGAAGATGGCGTTTGCGACGGATGCGACAAATGTCTGGGCACCCCCAAAGGTGTGGCGGTGGATGAAAATGGTTGTCCTTTGCCGCCTCCTGTTGTTCCGGAAATCATCGAGAAGGGAAGAACGACCCTGAATGTGCTGTTCGATTTCGACAAGGCGACGATTAAGAAAGGGTACTTCGGAGACATCGATAATCTGGCGGAAGTGATGAAAGACTATCCGGAGCTGAACGTTGTCATTGAAGGTCACACGGATAATATCGGTACGGCCGAGTACAATAAGAAACTGTCCCAGAAACGCGCCGACGCGGTCAAACAATACCTGGTCGAAAAAGCGGGAATTGATGCCAAGCGCTTGACGGCCGTTGGATACGGTTTGACAAAACCGGTTGCGTCCAATGCGACAAGAGAAGGGCGTCAGAAAAATCGCCGCGTGGAGGCGGTCGCCGACTATATTATAAAGAAAAAATAAAAAAGCCTGCTTATTTCCATACCGGAAATAAGCGGATGTTCGGCGGGGAACGGTTTTAAACCGTTCCCCGTTTTTTTTATGGCGGAATCTTTTTGGGTGCGCGTGACAGCCGAAGAAGGCAAGTATCACAGAGCGAAAGATGAGAAAATCAAGACGGCGCGCATTCATGTGATCATTCGGGGATCCATCAGAAGAAAGGCGCCTTTGAGGCGCCTTCTATTTGAAGCCCGGCCGGTAACGGTTCAATCACCAATCGGGGAATTACGTTTTGGCAACCGGTTTGGATTGGTCGATGAGGTAGCCCTGCACAGCGTCAATGTTCAATTCCCGAAGGACCTGAAGTTGGCTTTCCATTTCGACGCCTTCGGCGATGACCACCACGTCAATGCTGTGCGCCACAGAGCAGAGCGAACTGATGAAGAAACGGCTGTCACTGCCTTCCCCTTTCAATTCTCCCGTGTAGGCCCGGTCGATTTTCACGTAATCCGGCCTCATGGACTGCAGGTATTTTAGGTTGCCGCAACTCTGTCCGTAGTGATCCAATCCCAATTGATGACCCAGCGAACGGATCATTGCCGCGAAGGATTTCACGGCGCCTTCGTTTTGAACCGCTCCGAATTCGGTGATCTCAAAAATGATCTTCGGCGAGGAATCGGTTAAATGCGCCAGGCTGTCTTTCAGCCAGTCAATGAAGGACCTGTCCTGAAGGGAAGATGCCGAAATATTGACGGCGACGAAATCCGCCCCGAGCGTCTGACGATTCAGTTTAAGCACTTCTTCGATGATCATTTTATCCAGCGATGAAACAAGTTTCAGGCGTTCGGCAATGGGGATAAACACGCTGGCGTTGAGCAAAACATTCTCCTCCAGAGTAATCTTGGAGAAAATTTCCCGATGAAGCACTGTGTTTCTGTCCGTGGCTTTCACGACCGGTTGGGAATACAGAACGATGCGGCGGTCGTTGAGCACTTTCTCCAAGGCTTCCTTCCAACGCATTTGGCCAAACGGCGTTTTGCCCGTGCGTTCCGAGATGGTGTTGATGTACCAGCTGTTCGCGCCCGCCTGCGCGGCCGTTGCCAAAGCCAGATCGGCTTCCGCAAGCAGTTGGCCCAGGGCCACGGGCTGCTCAAAAGCGCATGTCCCGACATGGGAGACATTTTCCGTCGCCGTAATGCCCGCGGCGGCCAGCGTGCTCAGGGTGTTGGTGATTTCCGCCGCCAGATGTTCCGCTTCGGAGGGCGGGTAGTCGGGCAAGAACAGGACGAAATCGCTGCCGGATAATCTGGCCAGCACGGAGCCGGAGAGTTTTGCAGCAATATCTTGGAGCAATGCGGCGGCTCTCTTGAGAAATTCATCGGCAACGAGAAATCCTTTTTGCTCATTGAGAATTTCCAAACCATGGAGGCGAACAAGAAAGAGCAATCCCTTGATGTCCGCTTCTTTGTTTTCCAGATAAGCCGCAGCCTGGCTTTCGAAGAAACGGCGGTTGCCGATGCCGGTCAAAGGATCGTTGTACGCCCGTTCACGCAGCGCTTCGGCCTGAATGACCTGTTCGGAAAACATTTCTTTCACCTTTTCGGTCATCCGATTCATGACCTGGACAACACGCCGCAATTCTCTCGTTCGGGGGATCTTGGTCTGAATTTCATATTCCTTTCTGCACAACGCTTCCGCCTGCTGTTCCACCATCACCAGCGGACGCAAAAGCATGCGCAATCCGAAGCCGCCCACGATCAAAATCAAAATGCCGCAAATGACAAAAAGCAGCGTGGTATGTTTGATGTCCTGCCAAAGACTGTTGTAAGCATATCCAGCGTGGCTCTTCACGTAAATGGTTCCAGCCTGCCGCCAGCCGGACGTGACATAGGCGTTGGCCTCCGGAACTTTCAACGGCACGAGGTCGATGAACCAGGAAGGAACCCCTTCAATTACCACCTGCAAATTTCTTTCCAGTAAAATCTTTCCGTTGGGATCGAGAAAGCGGATGGTTTCATAATATCCCCGATCAAAAATGGCATTGATCATGGTTTCTGCGCTTACCATATCGTCAGGGTATTGGGAAATGGCAAGGCCCAGGGAACTCGCCGTATCCTGCGCGTGGGATTCCAGTTGGTCGGTCAAGAAAGATCGCGTGCTTTCAAGTTTGACAAACCACGTTCCCGCGAGAAGAATTAAAAACAAGGACACCGTAAAAATAACGAGTTGTCTATAAAGGGTCATTATAGCGCCTCCTATCAATATTAAATTCCAGTTTCTGCGATTCTTTGCAGAAGGTCATTCCAGGCGGAAAGCCTGCTGCTCTTGCCGGCCAATTTTCCCTGTCCGCGGTCATGGGCAAGCCATAGTCCCGCACCGTTGAATGTGAATATGGGTAAAAGGTCCTTTCTTTCCGATGCCGGTTTAATGGCATCGACGAGATTATCCAAGATCAGTGGCTCCGCTTCGGGAGTACTGTAATAAACCATAACCATGTGAAACATATTATGTTGCAGGGCTTTGACATAGGCGATTCTTATCTTTTCTTCAGCCACGCCCATAATTTTGAGGCTAAAGTACTTGGCAATGGCAAAATCCTCGCAGTCTCCGGCGCCGCGGGAAATAAATTCAACGGGAGTTGCCCAATAGTCTTTTATGCCGTAGAGATCAATGTCATTGACAAACACGATGTTTTTATTAAAAAAAGTATTGATTTTTTCCAGCTTTTCCCAGTCTGATATGCCGTCGTTCTTGAGAATATCTTCCCATGAAAGCAAGCGCATTTTTGCCGCTTGGCCGTATTTTTCCTGGGCTTTTTGAAGGACTTTTAGGTCGAGGTGGAATTTTTCCTTTGTCAAAACGGAAACCGCAAGAATCAATCCCATAATGACCAAGACAAAAAGGAGTGAAAAATTGATTTTGCTTGTTTTTTTAAGTAGTTTCAGAGGTGCCAAAATTTGTCATCCCTCTTTAATTAAACGAGCGCAGATGATGGAATTGCTTGTCCCGAAACAATAAAGTTAAAAAATCGCCAATTATTTTAAAGCTATACGTGTTAAATCCTCTCATAGATTGCCAATCCTGTCAAGGTATTAGGTTTCTCGGTCTGCCCATGCAATCCTTTTTGATTAACCGAATACATTGGACCAAGGTACAATAGATTAATAAATAAAAGTTTATTAGACATAATAAAATTAAAATATTGAGGAAAACATAATGACAAAAATCAAACATTTAGACGCTGACGCAAAAAGTCATCTGGTCACAGGGAAAGTGGCGATTCTTTACGGGACGGTAAAGGCGATATCGCCTGATGGGACAGCTCGAATTTTAAAGGTAAACAGTCCAATCTTTGCCGATGACCATATTATTACCGGCGCTGATGGAAGCGTATCTATTGTTTTCAATACATTTCCTCCCACGCAACTGGATCTTGGACGCGTTACGGATGTGGTCATTGATGAGGATATTTACGGCGCAATTTCTCCTGATGTTGTGGCCGATGCCACGGCACAGCAGGAGGCGATTCAGGCTATTCTGATGGAAGGCGATCAGCCGGTGGAACTTGATCCTACGGCGGCCGGTGTCGAGGAAAGCGCGGGCGGCGGTCATTCCATCTTTGTTGTTAATCCGGACTGGATACATGTCACACCTGAAAGCGGTGCGGAAACGCGAGGCGTGACATGGGGGGCCGCAGCGGAAAAAGAATTTGCCCTGATTCAAGAAGAAAACTCTCCCCCCTCGATTATTGTCAATACCGGCAATGCCGAAGGCGGCCCGGATACGGTATACGAATCAGGTCTGAATCCTGATGGTTCCAATGCCGCCGCGGACAGCGAATATGCGTATGGTTCCTTCACTATTTCGGATCCGGACGGCTTGGACGACATTGCGGGCGTGACGATCAATGGAGTTTTCATTCCAATTGGAGATTTGGGATCAAATAATGAAATACCCGGCCAGAATGGATACGGCAATCTTATCATTACAAGCTACAATCCTGACACAGGAGAAGCTGAGTATCAATATGAGCTCACCGGTCCGACGCCGGGAGAGGGCTTATCCGACAGTTTCACGTTGACGGTGACGGACCAGGGCGGATTGGAATCCGATCCGGCGACGATCACCTTCAACATTGCGGATGACCTGCCGAGCGCGACGGGGGACATTGGGAGCATCACGGAGGATGCGACACCGGCGTACATTACGGGGGACGTTTTGGCGAACGACACCTTTGGGGCGGACCAGCCGATCAAGGCCTTCAGCTGGGGGAGCACCGAGGCGCAGTACGGCACCTTTGAGGATACCGGGGACGGCACCTACAAATACACCTTGAACAATGCCAATCCGGCGGTAGACGGATTGAAGGCGGGCGAGACGCTGGAAGAGACCTTCAGCTACAGCTTTACCGACGCGGACGGGGACGTGGCGAGCGCGGAGCTGAAGATCACGATTTATGGGGCCAACGACGGTCCGCACATCACGACGAATCCGGGGACCGCTCAGGGCGAACCGGACACCGTTTATGAATCGGGATTGGCGGCGGGGTCGGCTGCGACAGCCGATACCGAGTTTGCCCAGGGGACATTTACCGTGTCGGATCCGGACGGCTTGGACGACATTGCTGGGGTGACGATCAACGGCACCTACATCCCGATCGAGGACTTGGCGGGGAGCACGGTGGACACCGCGTTGGGCACCTTAAGCATTACAGCCTATGACGGCACGACGGGGGAGGCGAGCTACACCTATGAATTAAAATCCGCGACGACGGACGTGGAAGGCGCAGACGAGACGGACAGTTTCACGTTGACGGTGACGGACCAGGGCGGATT
The DNA here is from genome assembly GCA_035382085.1 of Smithella sp. Taxonomy (GTDB): domain Bacteria; phylum Desulfobacterota; class Syntrophia; order Syntrophales; family Smithellaceae; genus Smithella. The sequence goes on along the minus strand of DAOSZO010000002.1, from coordinate 65,233 downwards.
GGAATCCGATCCGGCGACGATCACCTTCAACATTGCGGATGATGCGCCGACGGCTTTCGCTGATGTGAATGCCGTCACGGAAGGCGCTGTGATCTCCGGCAATGTGTTGACAGACGGCACACCGGATATATTCGGCGCCGATGGGCCGGCGGCAACAACACCCGCAGGCGGAGTGGTCGGTGTTCGGGCGGCTGGAGGAGATACTACGACACCTGTCGTAACGGGTGTTGATACGATCATCAATGGTTTATATGGAACACTTACCCTGAAAGCAGACGGCAGTTATATTTATGACGGAAAGCCGGACGCCGTTGCCTCCTCTCAATCTGATGTTTTTGTCTATACCATCAAGGATGCCGACGGCGATTTGTCTACGGCAACTTTGACAATTAATCTTACAGACAGCGGACTGGTCGCTCCTGATGACAATGATGTGACGGTTTATGAAAAAGCCCTTGACACCCTTCAAGACGGCAATGATTTGGCGGCAAGCACCTACACCGGAAGCATTCCTCGCGATGCCGGTGAAACCGACGCTGTCAATCAACTGACGGCCGCAGGCGGTACAGGCCCATACACTTATGAACTGGTTGGTTCCCCGACAGGCAGTTACGGAACCATCCAAATTAATGCCGACGGCAGTTACATCTACACACTGACAAAGCCGTATGACACGACGCCGGAGGCCGACAACGGCATGCACACGGAAGAGAACAAGGAAAGCTTCACCTACAAAGTGACCGACGCAAACGGCAATACGGCTCAAGGAACGATTACCGTCAACATTGTTGACGATATTCCGACGGCGCTTCCCAAGGAACACGATCTCAATATTTTGACTCCGGCAACGACCGCCGTGATAAGCAATCTGGCGGCGGGCTGGGTGGAGCCGTTTGACGCCAATATCGATACCAAGACCAATACGGATGCGGATCCGTACTTCGAGAAAATTGAATGGGGCGGACAGCTGGACGGCAAATATGTCAGTTCCAATTATGTGTACGTTGATAATGCCTCTTTGGTCAATGTGGATGTCGGCGAGACATTTACGCTGGGCACCTTCACGCATAACAATTTCCCGATTCCGAGCGGTTCGGCGATTTCAACGGCTTACCTGAAAGTGACCTTTGACGTTTTGATTGATGGTCAAACGATTCACGTTGACCATGTCGTTGAGTTCCAGCATAACGAAACGCCCAACGACGGAACTCATCCGGATGATATCGTGACGATTGTCAACGGGACCAATGAAGCGGCCGTGGTGACGCCCGAAGGCTTCAAGTATACTCTGAAGCTTGGTTTCCAGGATGCCGAAGGCAACACCGTCATCACGGTGGATACCAAGGAAAACGCTTCCAACACGTTCAATCTGAATGCCACGCTGGCGGCGGACGCGGACTATTATGTGCCTCCCGTGACGGGAACGGTTGACGCGAACTTTGGAGCTGACGGCCCCGGAGATTTAATGGTTGTTTCCGTTGCCCATGATGCCAATGGCGATGGAACGCCGGAAATTTACAACACCTCATCGCCCGGCTATGACCCGGCTACGAAGACGCTGACAATTGAAACGCATGAAGGCGCGACGTTCTCGGTGAATTTCGCGACAGGGCAATACACCTACACGCCATCTTCGGCAACGGGAGCAAGTGAGGTCATATCTTACACGGTGAAAGATGCCGACGGAGACACGGCTTCATCCATTTTGAAGTTTAACCTGCCGGCGGAGAATATGCTTGTTGTCGGCACCAATGTCGATGATCAGGTTGGTCAGAACATTGATCACTACATTGATAAGGTTGCTCCGTTCGACGGTCCGATTACCGGCGATGCGGGACATGATGTTTTGGTCGGGGATATGGGAGGCAGTTCCATTTCGGGCAAGATTTTGAATCTTTCTCTGGTTTTGGATTCTTCCGGCAGCATGACGGAAAATATTACTTTCAACGGCAAGACCATGACGCGGATGGACGCGCTCAAATTGTCTGTAAAAGACATGCTCAATGACCTGGCCGCGAGCCAGGCCGTAGGTGTGCGGGTCCAAATTGTCGATTTCGATACGAACTCGGTGCAACTGGGCGTGTATGACCTCAAAGACAGCGCTGAACTGGCGGCAGCCCTCAAAGCCGTGGACGGCCTTGTGGCCGGCGGCGGCACAAACTATGAAGCCGGACTGCAGAAGTCTCTGGCCTGGGCGAACAGCACCGGTGCGGACGCGCCTTTGACAGGCGGCAATGTGATCAATCAGGTCATCTTCATTTCGGACGGCGAGCCGACCTATTATTACAAAGGCGACGCCACTACGCCCGGTTCTTACAATCAGAATCTTGGAGGCGACGGCTATAATTTCACCCAGGAAGGCCTGAATCAAATTCTTATCAGTGGAAACGGCGATACCGTGGCGGAAGTCGTGGCGCTGGAAGCCAAGGGATTCACCATCGAAGCGGTGGGCATTAATGTCACGCCGTTGAATTTGGATCATCTCAACCAGGTCGAAGGAGAAGCCGCCAATGTGAATCCGGACGCAGCGACCAATATCACAACCGGGGAACAACTCAGTCAGGTACTGGCCGATTTGACGTTGCAGACAAATATCGCTCCGGCCGGCAATGACCATATTACAGGCGGCGACGGTAATGACATCATCTTCGGCGACTCGGTGAATACCGATGTTCTGGCGCAGGCCAACGGCCTCGATACCCCTGATGGAGCCGGCTGGTCGGTCTTTGAGAAACTGGGCTGGACCGAGCAGAGAATCATGGATTACATCGAAAACAATCATTCGACGCTGGCAACGGAAAGCGGGCGCTCCGGCGGCAATGACGTCATCGATGGCGGTGCCGGCAATGACATTATTTACGGCCAGGAAGGCAATGACATCATCAGCGGCGGCACCGGAAACAATATTCTCAGCGGCGGGACAGGCGCCGACACCTTCATCGTCTCAACCGGCGCCCATGACACCATTTTGGATTACAGTCACGAACAGGGAGACAAACTTGATTTGACCAGCGTGTGGAAATCGGGTGAAGGAGACAGCGCCGTGGTTTCAGAAAACCCTGATCACACGGTGAAATTGGAGATCTTGGACAGCAGCCATGTGGAAAAAGCGAGCGTGACTTTTGAAAATATTCATTATTCGGACCTTACTCCCGGTCACGAACTTGATTCCCTGCTGGGCAAGGTGGATATAGACCATTCATAATTTTTTAATAAAGATTGGACCAAAGTACAATGGATTAATATGGAGATAAACCTACAATATGATTGAGGGAAGAATATAAAAAATAAATTAAATAACCTGAATATTAAATATAAAAAGCAAAGGAGAAAGAGCCATGGCCAAGATCACAAAACCCATCGTCCAAGATATTGGGCCGTATGTAACCGGAAAGGTTGCGATCCTCTATGGGACTGTTAAAGCCGTGTCCCCTGATGGGACGGTGCGAATGCTTAAAATTAACAGTCCGGTTTTTGCCGATGACCGCATCGTCACGGGAGATGATGGAAGCGTATCCATTGTTTTCAATACGTTCCCTCCCACGCAACTGGATCTTGGCAGATTAACCGATGTGGTTATTGATGAGGACATTTACGGGCCGGTTTCGCCGGCGGTATCCGCGGAAGCCGCCGCTGAACAGAAAGCCATCCAGGAAGCCCTGATGGCGGGGGATCAGCCCATCGAATTGGATGCGACAGCGGCCGGCGCGGAACCGGATTCGGGCGGCGGCCATCCCATCTTTGTTGTCGCTCCGGATTGGGCGGAGGTCACCCCGGAAAGCGGGGCCGAAACCCGCGGCGTCACGTGGGGAACTCCGGCGCAGCAGGAATATGCGCTCAATCAGCCGGAAAACGTCCAGGAAACGGTTGTTCCCACCGCTAATCCTGACGCCAATGAAACTCAGGAAGGCATGGAAGGAAGCCAATCCGCTGCCACGGGCAACGTTTTAGATAACGACACATCCGGCGATGGCACCATTGTGGTAACGGCCGTCAATGGCAGTGAGAATAACGTGGGTATTCCGATTCAAACGGACTTGGGCGGAACCATTATTATTCATCCAGACGGATCTTACAGCTACACGCCGCCTCCACAGGCCGACCACAGCCAGGGACCGGTTTACGATGTTATTAATTACACCATTACCAACAGCGATGGTAACAGCGCCAGTTCAACACTAACCATCGAAGTTCTCGATACCGAACCTCTTGCGGTAGCGGACACTGATACGGCGACGGAAGGTCAGACGTTGAATTCAGTTGTCGGCGTCCTGGCCAACGACACCATGAGTGCGGACGTACCGGGGACCGTGGTCGGTTTGGCGGCTGGAAACACGGGGACGAACTCCACGGGTACAATGACGGTAGACGGGACTTACGGGAAATTGACGATCAATGCGGACGGCAGCTACTCCTACGTTGCGAACGGTTCGGTGGCGGCCGGCAGTCAGGACGTCTTTACCTACACCATGCAGGATGCGGACGGCGACCAGTCCCATGCCACATTGAAGATCACGTTTGAGGGCGACAACAATGTTCCCACGGCTCAAGATAGCGAGGCCAGTCAGAGTGATGCGGCTTGGTATGCCGGAACACAGACGGCCGACGAAGGCACATTAGCCTTTGATATGGGCGGCGATACGCCGGGCACCGTATCCATGGTTTATGATGGCGGTTTGGGCGCGGCAACGAAGACAAGTTCCGACGGCGTGACGACCTTTACGGCTTCGAACTGGACATTAACCATCAACGAAAGTACAGGAGCCTATAAATTCACACAGACGAATGCATACACTCATGATGGGGGTGCGAACAGTGACAGCGGCAAGGTGACGGTAACTCTGACCGATAGTGATGGCAGCACGCATGATGCAGTACTGAATTTGACGATTATGGACGACGTGCCTCTTGTCCAAATCACGGGCGGCGACACGAGCGTTGTGGAAGGATCGACGATCAGCAACGGTATATGGAATTATGTGCCGGGTGCGGACGGAGCGACGGTAGCGGTGACGGTAGATGGCGTAGAGGGCACGTTTGCTCTGAATGAGGGAATTAACACCGGCAAGGGCATCTTGACGATCAATGACAACGGCACTTGGACGTTTGCATCTTTGGATGCGCAGGCACAGCCGCAGAGCATTCATTTTACCGTGACGGCAACAGATGCTGACAGTGATGTATCGAGCGACGATTACACCATAGCGATTACGGACGACGGGACCACACCGGCGGTTGGTCCGGAATCTGGTACGGTATACGAGTCAGCCCTGTCTGATGGCAGCGGCGGCGGTGTCAAGGTAGCCAGCGGCGTGTTTGACATCACTTTGGACGGCGACGCATTGGCGAAGCTGATGGTTGGTGGAGTTGACGTAACGGGAGCGACGGTGGCGACACCGATCACGGTAGCGGGCGGTTCCGGTTTTGACTATACATTAGAAGTGGGCAGGGATGCTGGCGGCAACTACACGTGGACCTACACATTGAATGACGACATGACCCACACCCAGCCGACCAACGATCTGTCTCTGGGTCAGTCCTTTGACATTCAGGTAACGGACATTGACGGGGACGTTTCCAGCACGGCGAAGCTTGTGGTAACGATTATGGACGACGTGCCGACGGCATTTGTCAAATCCGGTATCCTGTATGACCAAGATGGCGCTCATCTGGAAGCCCCGTTTGCTAGTTATGGTGCGGACAATGGAACAGGCGCTTCAGTTGTGCTGAGTGCTCAGACTAACAGCGAAGGCATCATTGCCGGCGTTGATGCGGCGGGTAACCCTGTCATTCTGACATCCGGTGGAAATCCGGTCTACTATGAATTGGACAATAATGTGTTGAAAGCCTATACGGTACCGGACAGCGGGACAGGGGAGCATCATACGGTATTTACGGTCACTCCGGACATGACCAGCGGTACATACAGTGTAGACGTGTTTCACAAGATCGATGTAACTCAGGAAATCAGTTACGATCTCACAGGCGGAAAATTTCACGGCGGCAATCAAGACAACAGTTATTTTTATCTTGATTTGAACAATGATTCGCATCCGGATAATACCATTCTCTGGATGAGAGGCATTGATCCTGATGGAAAGAATACCGTAAACTGGAACAATAACGGCATCGGGGTTGGAACAGCGGCGGCTCTTGATCAGTCGGAGACTCTAAAAATTACCCTGATGGATCCGTCATGGAATATGCCCGCATCACCGACGGATACAAATCAGGATATCAACAAATTTGATTTGACCAACAAAGTGACAATCTCTTTTACGGATTTGGCTGCCAATGAAGAATATAGCTATACCTTGTGGAAACATGTTGATACAAATAGCGATGGCGTTGCCGATAATCTCGTGCAAGTAGGCAGCGAGGTTCATGTGACAACTCATGCGGCTAATGAAAGCCTTACTGTTTTTTCCGCCGATGCTTTTGATCAAATCAATATCACGGCGGGATCAACCTCCTCATTCCTGGTAACTGGAGCATCAATGTGGACGACGACGGAGGCAACGGATGTTACCGTCCATCTGCAGGGGCTGGTAACTGATGCCGATGGGGATTCCATAACAGTTCCCTTCGATCTTACTTTCGATGGAACACCCTCTGTTCTGGTCGGAACTGCGGCTAATGAAGTGCTGCAAGGAGGTGACGGCAACGACACGCTAACCGGCGGTGCGGGAGCAGATATATTCAAAGTCGGCCAAGGGAACGACCACATTACCGATTATAAGCTTACTGATGGCGATAAGGTTGATATTACATCTGTCCTTAATTCGGCGGAAGAAGATCACAGCAGGCTGGGCTTCCATACTGATGGCGGCAAAGCGGTACTGGAAATTTACGATGACAATGCTCATACGAATTTGTTGGGCAGTGTTACATTTGACAACATTACGGATGCTGTTGATTTGAATTCATTGCTGGGCAAGATTGATCTCGATCACTCTTCATAAATAAGAGTAAGGCCAAGGCGCTGCGGGAGGAAAGGCAACCGTCCGCAGCGCCTTTTTTTTACCCCAGAATTGGCAGAAGCCATTGCTAGCCATCAAAGTATATAAAATTATGGTGTGATTTCCAAAAGCAGGGTTCATCCTTCCGGCTTTTTGCCGAGATTAATCAGAAGCGCCAGGTTCAGACGATTGCCGGTTTTTGTCTTTTCATAAATGGACGTCAGATGGGCCTTGACGGTTCTTTCGGTTATATTGAGGTCTGCCGCGATTTCCAGATTGGATTGCCCGTGCGCCACCAGCTGGGCGATGTGCCGCTCCGCCTTGGTTAATGTTGCCAGTGCGGTCGCCGCGTTATCCGGTGGGCTCTCGGGCCTGGTCTTGAGGGAGAGGTCCGTGATCAGCCGCTGGATGACTTTTTGTCCCAGCCAAACCCCTCCGTTGGTGATGACGCGCAAGGCCTCGAGCAGACGCGCTGATGAAATGTAGGTATTCCCGTAGCCGACGATGCCCAGTTTGAGAAACACAAGCGCCTCTTCTTCGTCGGGCCGGTCGGAAAGCAGAAAAAATCTGGCCTCCGGCGCCGATTTGATCAGTGCGGCAAATTCGGAAATATCAATCAGCAGGCGGTGCAGGAGAATCGCGTCGAATTTTCGGGAAGAGCAAATGGATTGAAGTTCCGAAAGCGACGGGGCTTGTTCGGTCTCAAAAATGCCCTTGAGATGTTGCGCCCATCTTTTCACAACGGCGCTGTTGGAGCTTGTCAAGAGAATCGCCATGCTAGAAAATCCTGCTCAAAATAAGATTTCGACGCCGTAAACAAACGCCATGTTTTTATCTTTCTCTCAAAGCCGAGTATCTTGCTTTCAATACGGGTTTGAGCAAGTAGGAAAGAACGGTTTTCTTTCCGGTCAGGATGTCCACGGTGGTAATCATGCCGGGCATGATCGGCAGCGGGTTTTTTTCACTGCCCAAATAATTTTTCTTCGTCCTTAATCTCACAAGGAAATAACTGTTGCCTTTGTCGTCGGTAATGCTGTCCGCCCCCACATGTTCGAGTTCCGCGTCAAGCGCACCGTAGATGGTGTAATCATAAGCCGTGAATTTTATTTTGGCTTTCTGTCCGGGGCGCAGAAAGGCGATGTCGGACGGTTTGATTTTTGCCTCCACAACCAAATTGCCGTGCCGCGGCACGATTTCCGCCAGCTCCATCCCCGGCTGGATCACGCCTCCCACGGTCCTCACCATCAGGCGGTTCACCACGCCGTCCACGGGAGAACGGACGGCTGTTCTGTCCAATCTGTCTTTCAAGGCCGTGGCCGTGCTGGCTTTTTCATCCAGCTCTCGGACCACTTCGTTGTATTCCGTATTGGATTTGTTTCGGTAGTTGAGGCTCATTTCGCGCAAAGCAACCTTGCTCTCTTCGAGTTTCGATTTGGCCAGCGGGATGCCGTGCCGGATGCGTTCAATTTCGCCTTGCATCTGACTGGCCTGACGTTCAAGCTGCAGGACTTCCACGTCGGAAGCGGCGCCCTTTTTTACCAACGGCTTGATCATGCTGATTTCCTTCTGCAGGAGTTCGTAGGTTCTGATCAGTTCGGCGAGTTTTGCTTCCATTTCCATCAGCTCCTGAGTCCGCTGATTGATCTGCTGGCGCTTGATTTCCGTGCTGGAACTGATTTCCAGCCGTCGGGATTCAAAAAGCTGGCGCTCTCTTTCGGCAATGTCGGGCCTTTCCTTCAGAACATCTTCCGGAATCACCAGGGGGGTGCCGGTGGCTTCAGCCTTCAGGCGGGCGGCTTTTGCTTTGTTGGAAAGATACGTCGCCCGGTTTTCCTCGAAAGACGCGGCAAATCGGGTGGCGTCAATTCGCAGAAGCACCTGGTCTTTTTTGACTTCATCGCCTTCATTGACAAGAATTTCCGAGACAATGCCCCCTTCAAGATTCTGGATGATCTGAACATGGCTGGAAGGGACGACCTTTCCTTCTCCGCGCGTGACTTCTTCCAATTCCGAAAAAGCCGCCCAGATTAAAAAAATGAAAAGGAAAACGGCAGTCGCCCAGATGATGAGTCTGCCTCCTCTGGGTGTCTGGGCGAGAATCGCTTCGCGCACGTCCGTGGCAAAGTCGATTTCTTCCGACGGCATTTTCCGGAATAATTGGTTGAGTTTGAATTTTCTATTTGCCTGACCCGCGTCGGATACTTCCTCTTCCGGCAGGTTTCTGAGCAACTGAAAAAAAGGATTGTTGTTGAATTTGTGAATCAGGGTCTTTGCCCCGAGCAGAAGTTTTTGGAAAATTTGTTTGATTTTCTTCATAACGCAACCTTCTAAATATTGAGCTGTCCTCGCCTCATGGCCTCAAGAACGAAATTTTTCGGTCCGTCGGCGACAATGGCGCCGTTATCGATAACAATCAAGCGATTGACCATGTCCAGAAGAGACGCCCGATGCGTTATGAGCACGAGCGTTTTGCCCTGCACCGCTTTCTCCAGGTATCCTTTCAGTTTGATTTCCGACCGGTTGTCCATATTGCTTGTCGGTTCATCCAGCACCAGCACGGGCGGATCGAGCAGGATGGCCCGGGCGATCGCCACGCTTTGGCGCTGGCCGCCCGAAAGTCCGCGTCCGAATTCTTCGATCATCATGTCGAAGCCGGCGGGATGCTTTTTGATGAAATCCGTGACGCCTGCTATTTGAGCGGCATTGATCACGATCTGGTCGTCAACATCATGGGCGCCCATGGTGATATTGTCCCACACGGTTCCCCGGAAGAGCGTAATATCCTGCGGGACATAACCCAAGAAATGGCGCAGTTCCGCCGGATCAATCTGGCGGATGTCCGTGCCGTCCATCGTGACCATTCCGCTTGTCGGCTCATAAAGGCCGAGGATGAGTTTTCCCAAGGTCGTCTTTCCGGAGCCGACCGGTCCGATGATGCCCACTTTTTCCCCCGCTCCGATTTCCAGCGTGATGTTGTTGAGCGCGTTTGTCGTCTGGCCGGGGTAGGCGAAGGAAAGATTTTTGACGCCGATGACGCCGTTGAAGCGTTTTCTGGGCAGGAATGTCTTTCCGGCGGGTCTTTCAACGGGAAGTTTCATAATCTCATCGAGGGTTTTCAGCGCTTCATTGGCATGATGATAGCGCGTGGCGAGATTGACGACTTGGGCCATGGGCGCGATGACCTGCCGCGATAAAATGACCAGGGCGATCAGGCCGCCTTGCGTGAGCTTGCCGGCGGTGATCATGTAGACGCCGGCAATGACGACGGCCACGATCAGAAGGTTTTGCAGGAAATAGGAAACGTCCTGTACAGAAGAAGAAAGCATGCGGGACTTGTTTCCCCATTGGGAAATATAGCTGACGGCTTCTTCCCATGCCCTTTGAATCTGACCCTCGGCGCCGAGCATTTTGATGGTTTCCAAACCCGCCACGCCCTCCACGAGGATGGCGTTTTTCTGCGCCGAGGCTTTAATGGTCTTTTCTACAACCCGCTGCAGCGGGGCCTGAATGAAGTAGGCGTATACAATCAGGATGGCGATGACGACCAAATGAATCAGAACGATATAACTCCCGATCCACCAGACAACAAAGATGCCCAGCAGGGTAAAGGGCAGGTCAATGACGGCGGTGATGGAAAAAGAGGTGATGAAGTCACGAATGCTTTCAAATTCCTGAAGGTTTTTTGTGAAAGATCCGATGGATTGCGGGCGGGCTTCCAGCTTCAGGTCCAGAATTTTTTGCAAAAGCATCGCGGAGATTTTGAGGTTGGTTTTCTTTGCCGCTTCATCGATGAAGTAGCTGCGCAGGGCGCGCATCAGCACCGCGAAGACATAAATGACGATAACGCCGATGGACAAAACCCAGAGTGTTTCCGTTGCGCTGTTGGGAATGACCCGGTCGTAGACATTCAGGACGTAGAAAATGCCCACCAGGCCGAACACATTGATCAAAAAGGCGGCCAGAAAAACATCCCGGTAAATGCGCCACGATTCCAGAATGGTTCCCCAGAACCAGTGTTGCGATTTTGCGGCCTGTTCGGCAGTTAAGGATTTTTTTTCGGTCAAGTATCTGGGACGGATAAAAATGGCGTAGCCCGTGTAGATTTTTTCCAGATAATCCTTGGAGATGATCTTTTCTCCTCCGCCGCTTTGCGGCAGAATGATTTTGTATTCGTTGGCGACCGCATTCGTTTCAACAAGAAGGCAGGCCTGTTTGTCGTGCAGCAGAAGGATGGCGGGCAACTGAACGGAACTGATTTCCTCGAGAGACTTCATCAGTACCCTGGAGCTTAAGTCGGCTCTGTTGGCTGCGCGGGAAAACAGTTCGACAGTGAGGCGATTATTCACCAGCGGCAGGCCAGCGCTCAAGCTGGCTCTGGAGATATTTCTACCGTACATTTTGGTCAGAATGATCAAACAATCCAAAAGGGGGTCCTCATGCATATCCGGATTATCGGAAATGTTCCAATCAGGAGCTGGAGGCATATCTTTGTTGTTATGCATAATTCACCTAAGTGACGAGATTTTTTTGCTTTTTTGAATTGATCAAGAAAACTGTTTTTATTTTCCCATATTTTAAAAAAAAAGTATATATCTATTTCAAAATGTGCTATTTAATTTTCCAGGTTTTTAAAGAAGTGTTTTTCGTGCCCCGAAATTCAAAACCATATAACAATAAACTTACAAAAATTATACTTTCAATTAATAAAAAATCAATGTATTAGTTGCCGGGTATTGGGATGTCAGGCGAAAAAGGTTTTACGCTTATGCCATTCGGTTAGAATTTTGATATCTGGGGAACGAAACAATGCCATATATTGAACGCTCGGCGGAGGGGAAAATCATCGGATTGCGAACCGTTCCCGGACCGAACGCAACGGAAGAAAAAACGCTCACAGACGAAGAAGTGCTTGACTTTCTTAAAGATAATATGGACGCAAAATTTCTCAAGAGCATGCTGGCCCATTCTGACGCCGGTCTGATCAGGCTGGTGGAGGATTTGATTGATTTGCTGACGAAGAAAAATATCATTTTGTTCACTGAGCTTCCGGAAAAGGCGCAGGAAAAAATCATTGAACGTGAGCAAATTCGAGAGAAAATGTCTTCACAAAATATTGTTGTCGAAGACATACTGTAAAAAAAGAAAAGACCTTTCTATCTTTTTTAGTAAAAATTATTAGAACTTTTATCAATGAAGGAGGGTGAACATGAAAAACCGTGTTAGAGTTTTGCTTATTTTCTTATTTGCTTTTTTTCTCGTCAATGTAAACGACGCAAGGAGCGAAACACTGCGGGACGCGGTGAAATCCGTTTTACAGACCAATCCCGAAGTGACGGCCGCCGCGTACAATCGATTGGCCCGAGATCAGGAAGTGCGGCAGGCCATGTCCGATTTCTTTCCGAAAGTCGACACATCGCTTTCCGCAGGGTATGTGAATCAAAACAATCCATTTCGTGATCAAATCAGGCCTGACGAGGCCAATATCAGAGTAACGCAGAATATCTTTCGGGGCGGAACGACGCTGTCGGAAACGAAACGTCAGAAATCCCGTGTGGCCTCCGAAGCGTATCTTTTGCAGGGCATTTCGGAAAACACGGCTTTGTTGGCATGCAAGGTCTATCTGAACTACCTGCGGTCTTTGGATCAGCATGCCCTGGCGAAGGAGAATTTGCTGATTCATCAGCGTTTTTTCGACCAGATTAAACTCCGGAGCGAAGCCGGTGTGGACCGCGGCGTGGACCTCGAATTGATCAAGGCCCGCTTGGCGCTGGCTGAATCCAACCTTGTTGTAACGCAGGCCAATGTGGAAAACGCCAAAACGGATTACAAGGCCGTCATCGGATCTTTCCCCGTCAGCCTCGTCAAACCGGAACCGGCTTATTCTGAAATTCCCGCCACGATAAAAGAGGCGGAGAGAATCGCTCTGGAGAATCATCCGACCCTGAAATCAGCCAGAGCGGATGTGGAAGCGAGAAAATACCAGCATCACACCGCTCGGGCGCAGGCGTACCCCAGTCTGGATGTGAGCGCAGGCTACACCTGGGGAAATGAAATCGGCGGACCGATGGCAAGCTACATCGATGGTTTTCAGGATTACTTCCAGGCCAACGCGATGCTGTCCTTCAATATCTTTAACGGTTTCAATCAGCAGGCCAGAATCAAGGAGACCTTGTATCTGATCAATGAGGCGGAGGAAATTGCCAAGAAAACGGAGTTGCAGACCGTTCAGTCCATCCGCCTGTCCTACGAAGCTTACATGGCTGATCAGAGAAGAGTCAAACAGCTTGAACAGTATGTGGATTCTTCGATCAAGGCATCGGAGGCTTTTACCTCCCAGTGGTCTATCGGGCGCCGCACGCTGTTTGACGTGCTTGATTCATCCGCGGAAATGATTACGGCAAAAAGCAATTTAATCAACGCCCAGTATGACCGGATGTACGACTGTTACAGAATTTTGGCCGGTATGGGCAAATTGGTTCATTCTCTGGGTCTGCAGTGGCCCGAGGAAAGCCGCATTTAAAGAGCAAATATCCTTTTAGGATGAAAAAGGGGCGGCGCCCGATGGTTGCCGCCCTTTTTTTCTTATCGTGATGAAGTTAAACGGCCTCGATGGTGGATGTCGGTTTCGAGGTGATGTTATAGGTCACGCTGACCACTTCCGGTATTTCTTTGGTGATTTTGGCGGCGATGCCTTCCAGAATATCGTAGGACAGTCTGGTCGGACGGGCGGTTCGGGCGTCGAGGCTGTTCCAGCAGCGGATTTCGATCTGATTGCCGAAGACCCGTTTGTTGTTCCGGATTCCCGTGACGCGGTCCTCGTGCAGAATGGCCAGGTACTGAAAGGCCTTGGTGTCTTTCAGCGCGTTTTCCGTGATGGCCGTGGCCTTTCGGACGAGGGCGATTTTCGCGGGGGTGGCTTCTCCGATGACGCGGGCGGCCAGCGCCGGGCCGGGGAAAGGAATTCGGTTGAACATGCTCTCCGGCAGGCCCAGGGCGCGCCCTACTTTGCGCACGCCGTCCTTGCGCAATTCGATGAGCGGTTCGAGAATTTTGTAACCGAAAGCCTTTTGCGGGTCAATGCCGAGCTGTTCAAAAACGTTGTGCTGTCTTTTAATGCCCGCGACCGTTTCATCCACGTCCGTCAGAATGGTTCCCTGCAGAAGATATTTGGCCTTGCTTTTGACGACCAGTTTGCCGAAAACGTTTTTGTAGAAGGTCTGCGTGATGGCCTCTCTTTTTTCTTCGGGGTCGGTGATGCCCTTGAGCGCGGCAAAAAATGTTTTGGAGGCGTCGATCACTTCCACCCGGATGCCGAGTTTCTTGAAAGCCGCGGCGACTCGGGCGGGTTCTCCCTCGCGCATGATGCCGTTTTCGATGAAATAGGTCTTCAGTCTGTCGCCCAGCGCCTTGTGTCCCAGCGCGGTGACGACCGATGAATCCACGCCGCCGGAGAGGGCGTTGATTGCCATCCCGTCGCCCACGATTTCCCGGATTTCCCGGACTTTATCGTCAATAAATTTCTTTACGTTCATGTTTTTGGCTTTGATTTCTCTGATTTTAATCATGGCATCTCCTTTGATGAAAATGGAATTTGAAATTGTTTAAACGAAAAGGAGTCGAGTTTCAAGCAATAAGAAGTTGCCGTCAGAAAAATCTTTAAGAGGTTTCAATTTCCTTTACGCGCCCTTTGGAGAAAACTCTCCATGCGTGAAAGAGAATCATCAAAGACCATGCCATCAATGGAAATTTGAACCACAGATATTGCGGATAAAGCTCGCAGTTTATGAAGATCAAAAAAACATTGATGATCAGGTAGGAAGCCAGATGATAATAAAACCCTTTGTGATTTTTTATCGAGGCCGAAAACAAGCTAAATCCGTGAAATAATATGGCCACCGTCCAGCCGGCCAAGGGCCATTTGGCCCAGAAAAAATCCGGGGATGCGTCAAGATTGATCCAGATTAAAACGGCGTTGATAGCCAGATATGCCGTCAAGTGATATGCGAAGCCGATTTTTGCCCTTCTGTTTTTCATAGAAAAAGCTCCTTTTAATAATTTTTTGCGGCTGAAATCGGACCGAACCAAAGCTGCGCCAGTGATTCACGTCCGCTAGAAGCCTTATTTCATAAATTCCAAGACCAATCCCTCGATCTTGCCGCTGACGGTTTTGATGGTGTCATAAATGCGCTTGCGCTTTCCCCCTTCTCCGAAGCCGCTTTGCTTGTCACCCGCCACTCTTTCCATGATGTTCAGGTGAATTGTTTGAGTGGTGGAAACCACGTCGTCAAGGCATCCGAAAACCAGCTTTACGACATTTTCTTTTTCTTTCATAAAACCTCCTTTTGAAATTATTGTCGGCCTGCGGGTTTCATGGCTCAGTGTTTGGCGTCATCACCCGCTTTTCCCGACCGGCAGGCGTACTATACAGGAAGCAATTACAATTGTCAATAAAAAAAGCAAAAATAATGGCAATTAAAATAGTCATTATTTATTGACAATATTGATGTGTTATATTATGATAACAGCAAAAATTCAGAATGCGCATTTCATGGAGGCGTTATGGCGATCATAAGAAAAGAGCAGAAAGAAAAATCAAAAAACGTCTTGCTGCGCGTGAGCGTTCCGGCGACGCTGATGGCGGAAATCAAGAAGGTGAAAAAAATTTGCAGAGAGACGGGTTTTTATTTTGATATCAAGCCTGATGTCATCAGCGCTGTTGAGAAAGCCCTTGAGGAAGCGAAAGACCTTCTTCAAAAAGAGAAAAAATCCAGATAGCGCCTAGGGCGGTCGTCCGAAATTGAAATATTCGGTTTAAGGCTTATGGATGGAAAATTTTCGAAGCAATAAAAAGGCGCTCGTGGTCGAAGGCGGCGGGATGAGGGGTGTGTTCGCGGCCGGCGTTCTCAACGCGTTCGGCAGCGCCGGCTTTGATCCTTTCGATCTGTATCTGGGGGTTTCCGCGGGGGCGTGCAATCTCGCCTCGCACCTGGCCGGACAGAACGACAGGAATTTCGACATTATCGAACGATATTCCATAGACGGCCGGTTCATCAATTGGAAAAGATTTCTCCGCGGCGGCCACCTGATGGATTTGGACTGGCTGTGGGACATCACCATCCGGGAATATCGTCTCGATCTGAAAAAAATATTTGAAAAGCTTCACCGCCAAAACAAAATCTGCGTTATTGTGGCGACCTCCGTCGCAACGGGTAAAGCCGTTTATCTCGAACCCGATGAGGAAACGCTGGAGTATTATCTCAAGGTCTCCAGCTCTCTGCCTTTTTTCTACAGACGATTTTTGGAAGTGCATTCGGAAAAAATGACGGACGGCGGGGTGGCGGATTCCCTGCCGGTTCGGGAGGCGATCCGGCGCGGCGCGACCGAAATCACCGTCATCAGAACCCGTCCCTCCCGGTACGTCAAGAAGAAAACCGCTTTTTCTCTGCTCTATCCGCTGATTTTCAGGAATTATCCGCTTTTTGCCGAGGCCATGAAAAAAAGGCCTGAGGTTTACATGGAGGCGGTTCGGTTGATTCAACGGCCGCCAGCGGGAATTCGCGTTTTTGAGATCGCCCCGCCTCCGCACATGGATATCGGAAGGATCACCACCGATATCGGGGCGCTTAAGGCCGCCTACCAGCTGGGCCGGGACGATGCCGGAAGATTTATGGATAATTATCCTTCTTGATTATCCAGAAGAAATGCTTGTCTTCTGAATTTCATAAAAATATTCAATATTTTACCTTGACTTCTCCGTGAGAGCCGCTTATACTGTACCTACATTCCGTCAAGTTCAATCAATAAAAAAAGCATCAACGCCAGGGAGTGAGGATTATGGCGTGGAAGGTCGAATGGGATAAGGAAAAGGGATTCATTCACACGGTTTACAGCGGTGTGGTGACGAAGAATGACCTTCTGGATTCAATGGCTCAAACCCTTAAAATGATTGAGGGGAAGGGACCTCAAAAGTTTTTTACCGAGTGGATTTCCGCTTTCCCGAAGTTATCCACGACGGAAATTTTTGCCATTCCCTGCGAGTGGGAAGCAGCCGGAGTTGACAAGGAGAGCGTTCTGGCGGTCGTCGTGCAGAAAAACGGCCAGTCCCGGGACGATGCCAAGTTTTACGAGAATGTCTGCCGGAACCGCGGCTGGCGTGTCCGCGTATTTGACGACAGAGATGCGGCCATCGCGTGGCTGGACGAGCAGGAAGTAACCCCGCCGAAAACATAGCAGGGCAACTTTTTATGCCGCTTCAGAAGCACCCCTGCAAAAAACCGGACGAAATTTTTGAGAGAACAGAGCCGCAAATAAACCGAAATCATGTCCAAGCCACTGCAGCAAGTTGCAAAGAAGTTCGGCGCAGCGACAGATCATTCCATCGTGTTTTTTCCATCCGAGTGAATTCTCCCGTATCGAACCCATCCGGGACTAATCTCTTTTAAGTTCCTCTTCAATGACCCGTCGGGTTTCCTGAATTAATTCATCAATGGACTCGTGGGTGTATGAATCCGACGGTATCGGGTCACAGACAACAACCTCAATGGTGCCGGAGCGGAAAATCAGGCTGCCTTTGGGAAGGATCGCTCGGCTTCCTTTGACCGCAATAGGCAAAATGGGCATTTTGCGCTCAATGGCAATGGTGAAACCGCCTTTTTTAAATTTTTGCAGCTTTCCATCTTTTGAACGTGTCCCTTCGGCAAAAACCATGATGCTCACTCCCCGGGGCAAGCGATTGACCGCCTTGTTGATGCTGGCGATGGCTTGTTCCCTGTTGCCCCGGTCAATAAAAACATTTTTGGCCGCGTAAAGCGCCCACCCAAAGAGGGGGACGCGAAGCAATTCTTTCTTGATAATCCATCTGAACTGGATTTTGAGCGAGGTGACCAGCGCCAGAATATCAAACTGGGACTGATGATTGCTGATGATGACGTAGGAGATTCCTTCTCTGATTTTCTCTCTGCCCCTGATCCGGACCTTTACGCCGGTGACAATGAGCATGGTCCATGCCCACAGTTTTGAGATGTTGAAGGCCAGGTTTCCCGTTACCGAAAAGATTGCCGCCGCGGTCATCGGCAGAAAAAGCACCGCCGTCATCAGTGACGCCCAGAAAAAAAGCCAGATGAATTTCAGCGCCTTAACAAATAGATTCATAATCTATTGTGTCATTTAGCCGCGATGGTTTTCAAAAACAAAATCTTCCGGCTGTTGTCAACGCGAATTTTACTAAATACCTTTGAACAACCGTTGTCAATGACCTTTTCACGATGGAAATCCTGAGGTCATAACGCAGGAAGAATTTTGCTTGGGCCCCAAAATGCCGAAGCTGGAAAATCGGCTATTTGAAAAAAACGCGGCTGTCGACTGCCGAAACGCCCCGGCCCTGTTCGTGAACCATCACCGGATTCAAATCGATTTCGGCGATGTCCGGATGGGTTGCCAGAAGATGGGATACGCGGCAAATCACGTCGGCCAGTGCTTCGATGTCGGCGATCTTCCCGCCCCTGGCTCCCCGCAGAACCGGATAGGCCTTCAACTGTCCGAGCATGTCCAGCGCTTCGTTTTTCGTGACCGGCGCGAGCCGGATCGCGGTGTCCCTGAAGATTTCCAGGAAAACGCCGCCCAGCCCCGCAATCACAATCGGTCCGAAAACGGGGTCCTGGCGCCCGCCCACGAAACATTCCACGCCGTCGGCGGACATTTCCTGAATCAGAAAACCGTCAATCGCCGGACGCGGCGAGATTCCCCTGATGGATTTTTTCATGCCGGAAATCGCTTTTCTCAGTTCCCGGTGATTTTTGACATGCAGGCGCACGCCGCCGATATCGGATTTATGGGACGCATCGCGGGAAAGCAGTTTCACGGCCACCGGGAAGCGAAGCGAAACGCCACCGGCTTCCTTCGCGGATTTGACCGTCACGCCGGCGATGCATCGGATGCCCGCCGCTTCGGCAATCCGGAGGGCTTCATCGGTTAGAGGGATTCTTCTCTGGGTTTTGCATTGGTCTTTGATTTTGGCGATGGCCTCCGCATCCACCCTGGTCTCCATCCGGTTGCCTCTTTGGTCGCGCGCCGTCTTTTCCTCATAATAGGTGGCTGACATGTGGAGCGCCTTGGCGGCCATCAGCGGCGTGGTGAAAACCGGATAGCCCTGATTTCTCGAGATGTTGAGCAACTCCTGCGTGTCGGTGACCATCGTCACGGCCACGGGCTTTTGATATTGCTGCACGAGCTTGCCGACATTGCTCAAGAATTCGCGCGACATTTCCGCCTCGTAGGTGGAGATGTAGAGGTGATTGAACAGGACGCCGTCCACATCGGGCAGTTTCAACGCTTCCTCGAGAATGTTCGTGAAGATGGTGTAGTCGAATATTTCTCCCAGATCCAGGGGGTTCTGGTGGGCGATGACCCGCGTGTTGTAAATGTTTTTCAGGTTTTCAATGAACGCGGGGGGAAAATCCACCAGCGTGAATCCGAATTTCGCGCAGGCATCCACGCTCATCACCGCGTGACCGCCGGAACGGGAAAGCACCGCGACCCGCCGGCTTTTCATCAGCGGCATCCGGGTGATTTTTACGGCGTTGATAAAGTCGATATCATCTTCCACGCGGATGACCGCCGCCTGCCGGAAGGCGCCGTCCACGACCGCGTCATCTGCGGAAAGGGCGGTGGTATGCGACTGGGCGATTTTGGCGGTGAGCTGGCTGCGGTTGGATTTCAGCACAATCAGCGGTTTGTCCGATTTCATCGCGAGGTCGAAAAAGGCTCTGCCGCGCTTGAACCCTTCCAGATACATCGCGACGACGTCGGTTTTGTCGTCCCGGAGAAGATACTCCAGCACATCCACTTCATCCATCTGCAGCTTGTTGCCGATGGCGGCGAATTTTCCCGGAACGATCGCGTTGTCGGCAAATTCGCCCAGATACGAGCCGCCGACACCGCCGCTCTGAACGATCATGGCCACGCGGCCTCCGGGCGCCGTTTTCGGGAAGAAGCCGAAGGGCATCATCATTTTGATGTCAAAATTAATGGTTCCGATGCAGTTGGGGCCGATAAAACGAATGCCGTAGCGGTCGGCGATTTCCAGGACTTTTTTCTCCAGCGCGCTTTGTCCTTCCGAGTATTCGCTGAAGCCGCCGGATTCGATGACCACGCGACGGATCCCTTTTCGGCCGCAGGCTTCCATAAAGCCGGGCACCGTTTCGGCGGGGGAAATGATGATGGCGACATCCTGCACCTCCGGAATCTTGTCCAGGCTGTCATAGACCGGAGCACCGGCGATGTCGCCTTCTTCCCGGCCCACGCCGTAGATGTTGCCCTCATAGCCGTGCTGACGGTTGTTGAGCACGATGATGTGGCCCAAATTAAGACGTTTGACGGACGCGCCGATGACGACGATACTGCGGGGGTAGAAGAATTTTTCCATGGCGTTTTTCAATCTCCCTGTTTTGCCCTGAAGTTCAAAAGACTAGTTGCCGATTTTGGATTTGATCCTTTTTTGGTATTCGATGATCTCGTTGCGCAAAATATTGAGGTCGGCGATGCGGTCATCGAGTCTGCGCAATTGATTGTCCAGAAGCTCCAGCAGGCGCCGTAGAACCTTGTCATTGGATTTTTCAATCGTCCACATGGCTTCAAGTTCCTGCATTTCCGAAAGCGTCATGCCCATCATCTTGAGGCGCTTGATGAGCTTCAGCCGGCGGTAATCCGCGTCGGTGTAGATGCGGCGTCCCCCTTCCACGCGCTTGATGGAGTTGAGCAGGCCGATCTCCTCGTAGTAGCGGATGGTGCGCTGGCTCATGTCCAGCTTTTTGGCCAGTTCGCCGATGGACGTGAAAGTTTCCTCCGTTGCGGTCATCTTCCTTCTCCTTTTTTACGAGCTGAAACGTTCTTTCAGTTCCCGTTTCAGAATCTTCCCCGACGGATTTTTGGGCAGCCGGTCGGTGATGAAAACCTTCTTGGGGCATTTGAACCCCGCCAGATGTTGCTTGCAGAAAGCGATGAGGTCCTTTTCGCTGAACGTCACGCCTTCTTTCGGCACCACCACCGCGGCGACGATTTCAATCCATTTGGGATCGGACAGCCCGACGACGGCCGCTTCCGCGACGCCCGGGTACTGATAGAGGACCTCCTCGACTTCGCGGGAGGCGACGTTTTCGCCGCCGGTCTTGATCATATCCTTTTTGCGGTCCACCACGTAGAGGTAGCCGTCGCGGTCGAAGCGGCCCAGGTCGCCGCTGTGGAACCAGCCGAAATTGAAGGCTTCCGCCGTTTTTTCGGGATCGTTGAGATATCCGCTCATGACGTGGCCGGAGCGGTGCACGATTTCGCCCACTTCTCCCAGGGGAACAAATTTGCCGTCGTCGTCCATCAGGCGGGTTTCCACGTTCAGAACCGGTTTTCCCGCGGAGCCCGGTTTCAGGAGCTGATCTTCGGGTTTGAGGATGGTCGCCACCGGCCCCATTTCCGTCTGGCCGTAATAGTTCCAGAGCTTCAGGCCCTTGAACGTCACGGACAACTGCTTGATGATCTCCACGGGCATGATGCTGGCTCCGTAGGCGGCTTTTTTGAGGCTGGCGTGATTGTGGTTTTTGAGTTCCGGATGATTCAGAATGCTGATCCAGACCGTGGGCGGCGCGAACATATGCGTGATCTGATATTTCTCGATCAGCCGGATCATCTCCAGCGGATCGGCCTTGTGCAGGATGACGTTGGTGGCGCCGATGTACAGATACGGCATCAGAAAACAGTGGAGCTGGGCGCAGTGGAACAGGGGCAGGGCGTGAAGACTGACATCATCCGTTTCGTATTGGCCGTCGAAGATGCAACTGTGATACTGCGACATCAGCGCGCGGTGGGAAAGCATGGCGCCTTTGGGTTTTGATTCCGTGCCGCTGGTGTAGGGAATCTGCACGATGTCTTCGGCGCTCACGTCCACCTGCGGCTCCCGATAGTGCATTTTGGACATTTCCTCCGTCAGATTGAAAAAGCCTTCGGGAGAGGTGGCGTTTTCCAGCGGGATGAAACCCCATCTTTCCACGTCGGTGAACTTCTCCCGGCTGTCGGCGATGATGGGATAGAGCGCGTCTTCCACGATGAAGATCCGGGATCCGGAGTGGTTGATGATGTAGGCGATTTCGTCCGCGTTGAGCATGTAGTTGATGGGGACCTGAATGGCGCCGATTTTGGCGAGCCCCAGCATGCTGATGGGGTAGTAATGCGAATTGTAGGCGTAGATCGCCACCCGGTCGCCTTTCCGGATGCCGTAGCGGGTCATGAGATTGGCAAAACGCCGGGCTTCGCGTTCCAGATCGTAAAACGAAAGTTTCACGTTGCGGAAGATGATGGCGGTTTTGTCGCCGTATTTGGTGGCCGCCCGCCGGGCCATGTCACCGATGGTGTCGCGATTGATAATGTTGCTCATATTTCAAAACCTCTTTTGCCGTCCTTCCCGCTTCGGCGGAAGTCCGGTATTTTTGTTTGGAATTGACGTTCCGGCAAAGACCGGCGCCCGTTTTATCCCTCATGCCGTGTGCAGGTCCTTCGTGTTTCCCCATATGCTTCTCCGGGTTGCTCCCGCGCGCTTGAGGGGATGGGCTAGGATGGATATTTTTTCGCGAACATCTCCTTCATCTTGAATTTCTGAATCTTGCCGCTGGCCGTCATCGGATAGCCATCCACAAACTCCCAGTATTTGGGGATCTTGTGGCGGGCGATTTTCCCCCTGCAGAACTCGAGGAATTCCTCGGGCGTTGCGGTCTGGCCGTTTTTGAGCTGAATCGCCGCCAGCACCTGCTCGCCGTATTTTTTGTCCGGAATCCCGATAACCTGAACATTGGCGACTTTGGGATGGGTGAACAGAAATTCCTCCAGCTCGCGCGGATAAATGTTTTCGCCCCCGCGGATAATCATATCTTTGATCCGGCCGGTGACCTTGAAGTAGCCGTTGGGGTCCGCTTCTCCGAGGTCGCCCGTGTGCAGCCAGCCGTCGCGGTCGATTGCCGCCGCCGTCGCCTCCGGCATCTTGTAGTACCCCTTCATGACGCACTCGCTTCGAGTGACGATTTCACCCTGCGTGTTGGGCGGCAAATCCCTGCCGGTGTCGGGATCAATGATTTTTCCTTCGATATCCGGCAGAAGCCTGCCCACCGTGGAGACGCGCAACTCCACGGGATCGTCGCGTCTGGTCATGGTCATCACCGGCGCGGATTCCGTCTGGCCGAAAGCGATGACGATTTCCGGGCAGTGCATCCGGGTGCGCACCTGATTCATGGTTTCCACCGGGCAGGGCGCTCCGGCCATGATGCCCGTACGAAGGGAAGAAAGATCGTATCGGTCGAAATCGGGATGGTTCAAAATCGCGATGAACATCGTCGGCACGCCGTTGACGGCCGTGCACCTTTCCGCGGCGATGTATTGAAGCGCCTTGAGCGGGTCGAAATATTCCACCACCACCATCGCAGAACCGTGATAGACGCAGTTGAGCGTGCTCATCACGCAGCCGAAACAGTGAAACAGCGGCACCTGAATCAGCAGACTGTCTTTTTCGGTCATGCCCATGACATCGCCGACCATGCGGGCGTTGTTGACGATATTGTGATGCGTGAGCATGACGCCCTTGGGAAATCCCGTCGTGCCGGAGGTGTACTGCATGTTGATGACATCGTCGTCGTCGAGGCTGTCGAGTCTTTTATCCAGCTGTTCATCGGAAATGGCTTCCCCCCTCTTGAGGAGTTCGCTGAAACGCAGCATGCCCGGGGTGTGCTCTCTTTTCCCGATGTAGACGATGTTTTTCAAGGCTGGCAGATCTTCCGAAACCTGCTGTCCGGGTGGGTGATGATTCATATCGGGCAAAATTTTGCGGACGGTCTCATAGAAATTGACCTCGCGGTATGCTTCCATCAGAAACAGCGTCGTGGCGTCGGATTGTTTGAGAATGTATTTTAATTCATGCGTCTGATAATTGGTGTTCACCGTCACCAGAACGCCGCCGACCATGCCCAGCGAAAACTGCAGATAAATCCATTCAGGAATGTTGGTCGTCCAAACGGCGACATGATCTCCCCGCTGAATGCCGACAGCCATCAATCCTTTGGCGACCTGCCGGCAGGTCTGATAGAATTGCGCATAGGTCTGCCGGATGGCGAAATCGGGACAGATCAGCGCGGGATTTTCCGGATAGCGCGCGGCTGTCTCCCTGATGAGCTGGCCGATGGTTTTTTTGACGAAAGCGGACATTTTCCCCCCTCTTTATTTTGAATTAAATTCTGTCAAATCAAACAACGTCTTCCCGCTCTTTGACCCCTTCCTGTCAAAAAATGATAAGGTGTTGATATCACGTTTGCTTTTCAAGCTCAATCCACCTTACGTTAACTGGAATGATACAGGCGGAAGAACCTTTTGTCAAGGATTTTTAAACCCCAAAAACATTGCACGGATTCGGACAATATTTGACTTGGTTCTTGACCGCCACTTGGGATTTATGCGATTTAAAAAACCCTTAAAGAAAACGATTGACGAAAGGACGATTGGAAGGATCTTGGAAAAAGCGCTTTTTCTTATTTTTCTGATTTTGTTTTTTGGCCGGATTCTCTGGCGGTTTGTCTTGCAGCGGCTCAATCTCCGGCATCTGCTCGGGCACGGGAAAGTCATCCCGCCGGTTTTTCAGGATGTGATTGATGAAGCGACGCTGTCCAAGATGGTGGATTACGCCTGTGACAACGCGCGGTTGGAAACCATCGAGGATTTCACCGACGACCTTTTGGAGCTGGCCGTTTTGTTCCTCCTGTTGCCGCCGCTTTTGAGCCGGATCGCGGGATCTGAACTGCATCTCGTCTGGCAGGCGCTGATTTTTTTCGGGATACTGTCCGTCATCGGCGGGATCATCGGGATTCCTTTTGATGTTTATCACACGTTTGTTCTCGAGAAAAAATACGGCTTTTCCACGATCACCTGGAAGCTGTGGCTCTCCGACCTTGTCAAGTCCGCGCTGATTTCCGCCGTTTTGATGGGGATTTTGATTTCCGCCTTCATGGTTTTTATTCTTTACCTGCCCGAGACCTGGTGGTTCTGGGCGTGGATTTTTTTCACCGCCTTTGAAATTTTGCTCTTGTGGCTGTATCCGGTGGTCATCGCGCCGCTGTTTAACAAGTACGAACCCATCAAGAATGAAGAGCTGAAAGAAAAAATTACGTCCCTGCTGGCCAAAGTCGGATTAAAAGCCAAAGGAATTTTTCAGGTGGATGAAGGCAGGCGCTCCAGGCATACCAACGCCTACTTCACCGGCATCGGCAAGACCAAGCGCATCGTTCTGTTTGACACGCTGCTGGCCTCGCATTCGCCGGACGAAATCCTCGCGGTGCTGGCCCATGAAATCGGTCACTGGAAGAAAAGGCACATCCTCAAACAGCTGATTTTCATGATTGCCGCGTCCTTCATCGGATTTTATCTTCTTTACTGGCTGGTACACTGGCCGCCGCTTTACGGGGCTTTCGGCTTGCGGCAGACGCCCGTGTATGCCGGTTTGCTTCTGGTTTCGGTTTATTTCAGCTGCGTCGGCTTTTTCTTCAGTCCCGTGGGGGCTTTCATTTCGCGGAGGCGAGAGCGCGCGGCCGATCGGACGGCCGTGGAACTGGTAGGGACCCCGGAGCCGATGATTAACGCCCTCAAACGTTTGGCCAAGGACAATCTTTCCAATCTGCATCCCCACCCGTGGTATGTCTGGTTTTATTATTCCCATCCGCCGCTGACGGAGAGAATTGAATATTTGAAACAGCTAAATTCTGAGAAGAAGGGCTGAAATCATCACAGAGATTGGCAATAGTTTTTTCTGGCTCATCTAAAACAGGAACTTGACGTTTCAATCACACTCAAAACGCCACGGAGAAATTCGATAGGGTGCCCGAAAATTACCCTTTGGTTCATTCACAAACAAAGCACGCAGAAAAAAATCTTTGGCATAAATAGTTTCATAGGAGCCCGGCAACTCTTGCAAAAAGGGATCATGGAATACAGAAGGGATAATTTCGTGTGACACGGCCAAGTTGGTTGTGAAAAAAAGGATTGTCCCGTGTCGTGGGACAATCCTTGAGATATTGGGCAAATCTAAAACCCCGTCTTTGGGGCGGTAAAAATTTCGGTTGAAGTTTACTTCTTCCCGTAGCCGATGGTTTTTGCCGCTTCGGCAATGGCATCGAGTGTCGCCGGGTCGTCAATGGTCGAAGGCACGACATAGTCCTTGCCGTCGACGATTTTACGCATGGTCCCGCGCAGGGTCTTGCCGGACCGCGTCTTCGGCAGGGCCTTGACCACGGCGGCTTCCTTGAAGCAGGCCAGCGCGCCCAGCTCCTTGCGAACCATCTGGACGAGTTCCTGAACAATCTCCTTGGGGTCTCTGTTGACTCCCGCCTTGAGCACGACAAATCCCACGGGGACCTGACCTTTGAGCTGGTCTTCCGCGCCGAGCACCGCGCATTCCGCGACATCCTTGTGCTTGGAGATGATTTCTTCCATCGCGCCGGTCGAGAGGCGGTGTCCCGCGACATTGATGACATCGTCTATGCGTCCCATGATGTAGAGATAGCCGTCTTCATCGAAACGTCCGCCGTCGCCCGTAACATAATAGCCCGGTCTTTCCGTGACGTATTCCAGATAGCGTTTGTCATCCTGCCACAGCGTGGGCAGGCAACCGGGGGGCAGGGGAAGCTTGATGACAACCGCGCCTTCCTCGCCGTTGGGAAGAGCGTTGCCCTCGGAATCGAGGATTTGCACGTTGTATCCGGGCACGGGCTTGGTCGGGGAGCCGGCCTTGATGGGGAACGGTTCGATGCCCATGCAATTGGCCGCAATCGGCCAGCCGGTTTCCGTCTGCCACCAGTGGTCCACCACGGGAATTTTCAGCAAATCGCTCGCCCAGTAATACGTGTCGGGGTCGAGCCGCTCCCCGGCGAGGAACAGATATCTTAGACATTTGATGTCATACTTTTTAAGGTAATCGCCGTTGGGGTCTTCCTTCTTGATGGCGCGGAAGGCCGTGGGCGCGGTGAACAAGACGGAGACGCCATGCTGCGAAATGACGCGCCAGAAAGCGCCGGGGTCGGGTGTTCCCACCGGCTTGCCTTCATAAAGGACCGTGGTGCAGCCGTAAAGAAGCGGCGCATAAACGATGTACGAATGGCCGACCACCCAGCCGACGTCCGAAGCCGCCCAGTAAACTTCGCCCGGTTTCATGTCGTAGATGTATTTCATCGACCATTTCAGAGCGACGGCATGGCCGCCGTTGTCCCGCACGACCCCCTTGGGCCGGCCCGTCGTTCCGGACGTATAGAGAATATAGAGCGGGTCGGTTGCGGCGACGGAGACGCAGGAAACGGCCTTGGCGTCCTTCATCAGCTCATTCCAATCCAGGTCGCGGCCGGCGATGAACTCCGCCTTGACCTGCGGACGCTGATAGATGATGCATTTCTGCGGCTTGTGGGAAGCGATTTTAATGGCTTCATCCAGAAGCGGCTTGTAGGGAATGAGCTTCTTGCCTTCAATACCGCAGGAGGCTGAAATAATCACCTTGGGTTTGGCGTCTTCAATACGGATGGCCAGTTCGTTGGGAGCGAAACCGCCGAAGACCACGGAATGCACCGCGCCGATGCGCGCGCAGGAGAGCATGGCCACAACGGCTTCGGGAATCATGGGCATGTAAATAATGACTGTGTCGCCTTTTCTGACGCCCAGCGAGCTGAGCACGCCGGCGAACCTGGAAACCGTCTCCAGCAGTTCGTTATAGGAGATTTTCCGAATTGTGTCGGTGACGGGGCTGTCATAAATGATGGCGGTCTGTCCGCCGCGTCCGGATTCCACCTGATGATCGAGGGCGTTGTGGCAGGTGTTTAATTCCCCGCCGGCGAACCAGCGGTAGAAAGGTTTGTTGCTGTCGTCTAAAACCTTGTCCCATTTTTTGTTCCAGACAACGTCCTCGGCGGCTCTGCCCCAGAAAACGTCAGGCTGATGGATAGATTCGGAAAAAACCTTATCATACTTTAATGTTTTGGCCATAAAATTTCCTTTTGGAGTTTATTTTTTTATGGGCATAACAGATTGAATTTGAGTTTGTCAAAGATAAAAAAACGGCCTCCGTTTACCGGAGGCCGTGCTTTGTTAGTTATTAAACGTTGATATCACCCGGCAGACCAACTTATTTCATGGTCTTGAAGGAGCCGTCCACAATTTCGGGTTCAGGCTTGAAGATGTTCAGCCCGAAGCGTGCATGCAGTTTATTGAGTTTGTCCGCCAGCTGTTTGGGTTCCAGACCCGCGCCCAGAGCGAAAGGTCCGGCGAACGCCCTCATGCAATGGACCATACCGGCGTCGATGTCCGCCGTGGAAGCGGCGATCTTTTCCTTATAGACGCGAACGGCTTCATTAATCTGGATAGCCAGAAAATCCAGCGGATCGAATTCATCGGTTTTCGCCGAAGCGTCGATTTTGGCCTTTCCGCCTTCCCAAGTGTAAATGCCCTGGCCGCT
Organism: Smithella sp.; assembly: GCA_035382085.1. Lineage (GTDB taxonomy): Bacteria > Desulfobacterota > Syntrophia > Syntrophales > Smithellaceae > Smithella. The sequence goes on along the minus strand of DAOSZO010000002.1, from coordinate 36,760 downwards.
CTTCATGCCGAGTTTGTTGCTGTCCAAGAGGTTCTGAAGGGTTTTGCCGGGTTTGAATTCCGGAGAAAGTGTTTCAGAATAATATTTGAGGGTATGATAGAAAACGTCAATACCGACGTAGTCCGCGAGTTCGAAGGGTCCCATGGGCATGCCGGCCATGGTCTTCATAACCATGTCAATTCCATCCGGCTTGATCTTGCCTTCATCCAGGATGGCGCTGATGAGAGCCTGGTTGGGAGCGCCGATGCGGTTGACGATGAAACCCGGGGAATCCTTCAAAACCTTGATGGGAACCTTGCCGATCTTTTTGGTCATTTCACACAGCAGATCCACGTTGGCGTCGGAAGTCTTATTGGCGTAAATCACTTCCACGCCTTTCATGACCGGCGCGGGATTGAAGAAATGCATACCTAAAACCCGTTCGGGATTCTTTGCGGCCGTCGCGATTTCACTGATGCTCATCGTCGAAGTGTTGGACGCCAGAAGCGCGTCAGCCGGTGCCGCAGCCGATATTTCGGCAAATACCTTTTTCTTCAGATCCATGATTTCCGGAACCGCCTCGATCACTACCTGGACGTCCTTGACCGCTTCGGCGTTGCTCAACGAAGAGGAGATATTGCTCATCACGTTGGCCTTTCCGTCGGCAGTGAGCTTGCCCTTGCTGACCAGGGTGTCCAAACTTTTATTGATGGTAGCCATGCCTTTGTCAATGAATTCCTGCTTGATATCCACCATGACAACCTTCATGCCGGCCATCGCGCACACTTGGGCGATGCCGTTTCCCATGGCTCCTGAACCGATTACTGCAATTTTTTTCACGTCATCCAATTTCATAATCGTTCTCCTTCTTATTTAGTTTTATTTGATAAGAATTATGGGCAGCAATTCTTTCCCGTTTGCGGAGTATAGGTAAAGGAATATCCAACTGTCAAGAAAAAAAGGATTATAAGCCGTTTTTTTATTAATTTTTTTTATGGTTCTGTGAAGCGCGGATTTTTTCACGGTGGCTGGCTTGGGAAAATATAGAGAAACAGAAATTTTTTGAATCCTTCGACGCTCCGTCTGTGAGATGCCGGTAAAGGAATTTTCGCACTGTGAAATCTGCTTCGCACACAAAAGGGATTAAAAGCTTGGTTCCTTCCGCGGTAAAATTTAAAAAATGTAATTAAATTAAGTAATTTTAAGATTTAATTTTCCTATTTACTGTGTGGCATAGATTGTGCTTTCAAATTGAGCAATTTATGATTGTTATTCGGTTCATTTTAAGATAGATTTAAAAAAAGGATTTTCGATAATGAGAAACGGAAACAAGATAGCAGCCGTGTTTCCCGGCCAGGGATCGCAAAGGCCGGGGATGGGGAAGGATTTTTATGAGCAGATGCCCGTCTGCCGGCGGGTATACGAGGAAGCGGCAGATGCCCTGGGATGGGATGTCGCCGCCATGTGCTTCGGCGAGGATGAAAAACTCAATCTTACCGAATTCACGCAGCCCTGCATTGTGACCACGGAGGTATGCATGCTGCGCGGTCTGGCGGAACGTTACGGCTTTGAGGCCGATTATTTTGGCGGTCATTCTCTGGGCGAATATACGGCGCTGGTTGCCGCAGGGGTGCTGTCGCTGTCGGCGGCGGTGCGGATCGTTCAGAGACGCGGCCGCTTGATGCAGGAGGCCGTGCCGGTCGGTGTCGGCGGCATGGCGGCGGTGATTGCCGAAAACATCGAGGCCGATTTTTTGGCCGGCGTCATGGAGGGCCTCGATGCCGACATGGCCAACATCAATTCGGCCAATCAGATTGTTGTCAGCGGAGAGTTGGCGGCCCTGGATGAGGTGGAAGCAAGACTGAAGCGGCATTTCCCGGAGGGAAAAACATTTCGGTATATCCGTCTCAACGTCAGCGCTCCGTTTCACAGCCGAATGATGAAAACCATCGAAAGCCGTTTTGCCGAAACCCTGGAGGAATTCGGCGGCGAGCTGGTGCAGCAAAACGCAACCGTTGTGACATCGAACTTCACCGGAGATTTTCATGCCGCAGATGTTTCCGGAATCAAGAAAAATCTTGTCAATCAGTTGAGCCACGCGGTGAAATGGCGGCAGAACATGCAGGCCCTGGCGGAAAAAACGCAGGAGATATACGAAATTGGTCCGGGAAGACCGCTGCGGGATTTTTTCCGCACGATAAACGTCGCCTGCCAGTCGGTCACCGGCCTAAATGCCGCCGAAAAAGTTTTTAAAGCGTAAATGAAGATGATAACCTTAAAACTGAAACGACTTGTTTCGCGAACGAGGAGGCAAATTGAACATAGAAAATAAAATGAATCCCTTAAAGATTCAGGACAATACATTTCGAGACGGGCATCAGTCGATTTATGCCACGCGAATGAAAACGGAAGACATGATCCCGATTGCCGAAGAAATGGATGCCTGCGGCTTTCACGCGCTGGAGGTCTGGGGCGGAGCGACTTTTGACACGATGCACCGGTTTCTGGGCGAAGATCCCTGGATGCGTCCGAGAATTCTGAAAAAATATATAAAGAAAACACCCTTTGCCATGCTGATCCGCGGTCAGAATCTCGTCGGTTACCGCCACTACGCCGATGACGTTGTTCGCGCCTTCGTGGATAAGGCCTGTGAAATCGGCATTGACGTTTTCCGCTGTTTCGACGCCTTGAATGATTTCCGCAATATGGAATCCTGCGCGGAAAGAATCAAGGCCAACGGCAAACAGTTTCAGGGTGCGGTCTGCTATTCCCTGACGGATGTCCGTCTCGGCGGTGAAGTGTACAATCTGGAATATTATGTCAAAAAGGCAAGGGAACTCGAGCAAATGGGGGCCGATGCGATCTGCATCAAGGACATGGGCGGCATTTTGTCTCCGTTTGATGCCTATGATCTGGTTCTGGCCATCAAAAAAGCAGTGAATTTGCCCCTGCATCTGCATTCTCACTACACCAGCGGCATGGCCTCGATGACCTATCTGAAAGCGATTGAAGCGGGTGTGGACGTCGTGGATACGTGCCTGGCGCCTTTCGCGTTGAGGACCTCCATGCCGGCCATTGAGCCGATCGTGGCGACTCTGCGGGGCACGGAACGCGATACCGGACTGGACTTGAACAAACTGCTGGTGTTGGGAGAACATCTGGAAAGCATCGCGCCCAAATACAACAGCCATTTGGCGACGCATAAACTTTCCATCATCGACAACGGCGTTTTGGCGCATCAGATTCCCGGAGGCATGATTTCCAACCTGACCGGACAGCTCAAGGAAATGAACGCGCTGGACAGGATCGGGGAAATTTACAAGGAAGTTGTGCAGACGCGCAGGGATATGGGGTCGCCTCCGCTGGTGACTCCTGTTTCGCAGATCATCGGGGCGCAGGCCGTTCTCAACGTGCTTTTCGGCCGGTATGTGCGCGTTTCCAATCAGCTCAAGGATCTGGTGCTGGGGCTTTACGGGAAAACCCCGATGCCAATCGATCCGGAACTGACCAGGAAAATACTGAAGAATTACAAACGCGGCCAGGAGCCGATCACGGGAAGACCGGCTGATCATCTGGATCCGGAAATCGAGGAAGCCCGAAAAGCGCTGGGCGATCTTGCGCGAACCGAAGAGGATGTGCTCGGGTATATTTTGTATCCGGCGACCATGATAAAATTTTTGCGCGAAAAATACGGGGTGGATCCCGAAAAAAAAGCTGAAGCGGAGGCGACGAAAAAAGACGCCGCCGCGTAAATCCAGGGAAAGAAAAAAACTCCTTTTTTGAAGAAAATTCATTCTTAAAAGGAGTTGTTTTATAAAATCACCTCCAACATCACTTTAAAAGAAAGGTTTGGTTTATGGATTTCCGTTTGAGTGAAAGCCAGGTGTCTTATCTGGACACCGTGCGCAAGTTTGTCGGAAATGAAATTACGCCGAGAATACTGGAACTGGAAAAAGAACATGCTTTCCCCTGGCACCTCATTAACAAGGCCTGGGAGACCGGCCTGATGAACTTGAGCATCCCGGAATCCGTCAAGGGCTATGAAATTGACGCTTTCACCTCGGCGTTGATCATCGAAGAGCTTTCCTACGGCGACACCGGTATTTCAACCTCCGCGATGTGCAATGATTTGGCCAACGTCGTCATCGGTCTGCACGGGACGACGGAGCAGAAAAACCTGTTTCTGAGGCCCTTTGTGGAGAAGCCGATTCTGGCGTCTTTCTGCCTCACCGAACCCAACGCCGGTTCGGATAATTCCATGATGACGACGTTCATCAGCAAACGGGATGACGGTAATTACGTGCTCAACGGCTCGAAGTGCTTCATTACCAATGCTTCGTATGCGTCGCAATTTACCGTTTTATGCAAGACGGGTAAGCCGACGGGGAATTTCATGGCTTGCGTGATCGTGCCGGTTGAGCCGGTCACGTCCGCGGATCTTCCCGATGTCGGAGGAGCTCCCCGGGAAATCGCGGTTCCGGCGGGCGGCAGAATTGTCATCGGCAAGCCGGAGGACAAGCTCGGACAGAGGCTTTCCAATACGGCCAGCGTCACCTTTGAAGACGTGGTCATCACCCCGGTGCAGATCATCGGAGACAGGCGGCTGGGCTTCAAATACATTGTGGACGTTCTGGATTACGCCCGCCCGATGGTGGCGGCCATCGGCTTGGGGCTGGCCAAAAGGGCGTTTGATCTGACGGTGCAGTACACGCGGGAACGCAAACAGTTCGGCCATCGGATCTGCGATTTGCCGGTCGCCCGGGAAATGATTACGACGATGTGGAAAAAGATTCAGCTGGCCGAGATGGCCCTGTGGAAGGCGATCTTCAGGATTCAGGAGAAGGCGACTGACGCCGGCATTTACGCGTCGCTGGCCAAAAACACCGCCGCGGAGGCCGCGGTGTTCTGCGCGACGGAAGGCCTGCATCTGCACGGCGGCTACGGCTTCACAGCGGAATATGAAATTTCCAAACTGGCCCGCGACGCCCACATCATTGATATCTACGAAGGCGTCCGGGAAGTGCAAAATATGATTATCGGACGGGAGATCGTTTAATCATGCTTTACCTTCACGCGATGGGGCATTTTCATCCGGAGAACATTATTTCCAATCAATTCCTGGAGGAGCTGGACATCGGCACCACCAACGAATGGATCATGGAACGCGTCGGCATTCAAAACCGCCGCACGGTGCTGCCGCTGGATTACATCAGAAAGACCAAAAACGTCAACCCGCTGGAGTCCTTTGCCATCCGGAAATACACCAACGCCCAGATGTCGGTGAAAGCCGCGCGTCTGGCGCTGAAACGAGCGGGTTTGAAACCGAAGGACATCGGGATGATTATTTCCGGTTCTTCATCGCCGGACAATATCACGCCGGCCGAAGCGTCGGCGGTCGCGTCCGAACTGGACATTGAAGTGCCCTGCTTTGACCTGAACTCCGCCTGTTCGACGTTCGGCATGCAGGTCAATGTTTTGATGAACATGAAACCCGAAACCTTGCCGGCGTATGTGCTTCTGGTGGGCGCCGAATCGTCCACAAAGGTGATCAACTATACCGACCGCAATTCCGCAGTGCTCTTCGGCGACGGCGCGGTGGCGGCGGTTGTTTCCGCAACAGTGGCCGCCCGCGCCACGTTTGTCAGCGGCGGATTCGATGCGCGACCGTCGGGATGGACGAAAGTGGGGGTCACCGGCGACTGGGTCTTCCGTCAGGAAGGGAACGCCGTTCAGGGTTTCGCCATCCGGACCACGACCGATTGTCTCAAGAAACTTCAGGAACAATATGCGGATCGGGCGCGACGCTTTATCTTCATCGCGCATCAGGCCAATTACATGATGCTGAAAACCGTGTGCGAGCGTTGCAACATCAAGCCCGAGCATCACTGGTTCAATGTGGATCAGTTCGGCAATGTCGGTTGTTGCGGCGCTCCGTCGGCGCTGAGCATGCGCTGGGACGAACTCAGGCCCGGCGATCATATCGCGATGGTCATTGTCGGGGCCGGATTGGCCTGGGCTTACATGATGCTGAAGGTGGGGGAAGAGACATGATGGGAAAACCGCTGGCATTGGTCACGGGGGGCGCGACGGGAATCGGGGCGGCCTGTTGTCGGGCGCTGGCCGCGGAGGGATTTCGCGTCGGCATTCATTACCGTTCGAGCGCGCAAAAGGCGCAAAAGCTTCTGG
>DAOSZO010000002.1:0-30585 GCA_035382085.1 Smithella sp. | reverse complement strand
GGAGGAAATCCAAGAAGGCTTTCTCCTCCAGGCCGATTTGTCGCAAATCGAGCAGGTAGACGCCATGATCGAAAAGATAAAGGGCGCCGCCGGGCGCGTGGACGTTCTGGTCAACAATGCCGGATTTTCCATCAATGCGGATATCATTTCGATGAAGGCGGAGCAGTTTGACGCGCAGCGGGTGCTCTTGCGGGGCATCTGGTATCTGACCAAAAGAATTTTAAGGCAGTTTATGATGCGCCAAAATGAAGGGCGGATCATCAATATCTCAAGCGTCGTCGGCCACACGGGCAACGCGGGACAGATTCCTTACGCGATGGAAAAGGCGGCACTGGACGCCTTCACCAAATCCCTGGCGCAGGAAATGGCCGGACGCAACATACGGGTCAATTCCGTCGCGCCGGGGTTGATTGACACGGAGATGACCCGGGACCTGCCCCGGGAGATTAAAAATAAAGTTCTGGCGGCCGTTCCATTGGGACGCGTCGGCCAGCCGGAGGAAGTGGCGGACGTTGTGGCTTTTCTGGCGATGCGGGGAAGCTACATCAACGGAAGCGTGATTCACGTCAACGGAGGTCTCTATGGAGGCTGACGCCGCGATGAAACGGGAGGTGCTGGAGCTGGTGCCCCAGCAGCCGCCGTTTCGCTTTATTGATGAAATCATCCGTCTGGACGACGAGCAGATTGTCGGAGCCTACCGCTTTCGTGAAGAGGAGTATTTTTACCGGGGACATTTTCCCGGCCGTCCCATTACGCCGGGTGTCATTTTGATTGAAACCATGGCGCAGGTCGGCGTTGTGGCATTCGGCATCTATCTTCTGTCCCGCCAGAGGAACATGCGTCCAAGAGACATCCGTCTGCCGATCAGCCTCTTTTCGCTGGCGGACGCCGTGGAATTTAAAAAAATTGTCCAGCCCGGCGAGCGGGTGATCGTCCGGGCCAAAAAAATTTATTTTCGCAAAAACACCATCAAGGCCGGCGTGGTGATGGAAGACGAAAAAGGCGAAACGGTCTGTTCAGGAATTTTGTCGGGCGTAGGAGTGGATCCATGAGAAAAAGGGTTGTCATCACGGGAATGGGCGTGGCCGCGCCGAATGCGCACGGCCTGGATGATTTTGAAAAAGCGCTTCGAGCGGGCGTTTCGGGCATCCGCTTTATCCCCAGGTTGCAGGAACTGAATTTCGGCTGTCAAATCGCGGGGGTTCCGGAAAATTTTGATGAAATCCGGAGCCGTTATTTTGAGAGAGAAAAGCTTCTGTCGCTCAACGATAATATCGGCTACGCGTCGGTGGCCGCCGTGGATGCCTGGCGGGATGCCGGCTTCAGCGTCAACGAGGATGATGATACCGTGGATTGGGACACAGGGGTCATCGCCGGTTCCGGCATCAACGGGATGGAGACGATCGCTGACACGGTTGTTCCGCTGATCAATGAGGGCAGGGTGCGCAGGCTGGGCAGCCGCGTCGTCGAGCAGGTCATGGGCAGCGGGACAAGCGCCCGGATTTCCGGCCTGCTGGGCGCCGGAAATCAGGTGACGTCCAATTCCTCGGCCTGCAGCACGGGCAATGAAGCCATTATCGACTCGCTCTGGAGAATTCGGATGGGGTTGGCCAAGCGCATGGTGGCCGGCGGGTCGGAAGGGGCGAGTCCCTACATCTGGGGAGGATTTGACGCCATGCGCGTGCTTTGCCGGAAGTTCAATGACAACCCGGCAGCGGGGTCGCGTCCGTTGAGCGCGACAGCCTGCGGTTTCGTGCCCGGCGCGGGGGCGGCCATGCTCGTTCTGGAAGAGCTGGAAACCGCGCTGGCGCGTGGCGCCAGAATCTACGCGGAGGTCATCGGCGGTTACGTCAACTGCGGAGGTCAGCGGATGGGCGGTTCGATGACAGCGCCCAATCCCGAAGGGGTGAAACGCTGCATCCGCGGCGCCATGGCGGATGCCGGCATTGACGGGGCGCAAATCGATGCGATCAACGGCCACCTGACGGCGACATACGCGGATCCGCATGAAGTGAGAAACTGGGCGGAAGCGCTCGGTAGGCCGCCGGAAGATTTTCCCTATATTCAGGCGACCAAGTCCCTCATCGGCCACTGTCTGGGGGCGGCCGGCGCCATTGAAAGCGTGGCGGTCGTTTTGCAGATTTACAAGGGCTTTCTCCATCCCTCCGTCAACTGCGAGGATGTGCATCCCGAGATAGAGGCATTTGCTCATAAGATTCCGCAGAAATGCCTGGAGATACCCCGGATGAAAATCATCGCCAAGGCCGGCTTCGGCTTCGGCGACGTCAACAGTTGTATTCTGTTTAAGAAATGGGAAGAAAAATAATTCATTGGAAGAAGGAGAAGTTTGCTTTATGGATGAGAAAAAGATTTTTGAGGAGATGATCAACATTTTAAGGCCTTACGCCAAGAATCAGGACAAGCTGGAAACGGCGACGATGGACACGCATATTCTGAATGATCTGAAAGTCAATTCGGCGCGTCTGGTGGATGTCATCATCAAATGCGAGGACGTTTACGGCATCAGTGTCGATGATGACGAGGCCGACAAAATCAGAACGATTGGTGACGCGGTCCGGATCATCCGGCAGAAAATGGGCGCTTCATGAGTCGAAAAGCCAAAATATTGCTGCTCGTGCAGAATGGGCTGGGGCGGATGGCCATTCTGTTTTTGGCTCCCCTGTATTTTCTTGCTTTCAAAGTCATGTTTTACCGGGTCGGGAATTTGAGGGAGATTCGCCGCCGGTGCCAGGCAGAAATAGCCGCGCATGAAGGCGGCTGGCTGATCTGCTCCAATCATTTGACAATGATTGATTCCTTTATTTTAAGCTACGCCATTTTCGGTTTGGGCGGCCACATCGCGCATTATAAAAAACTGCCATGGAATCTGCCCGAGATAGACAATTACCGGAACAACTGGTTTCTCACGGCGTTGTGCTATCTGTCCAAGTGTATTCCCGTGAACCGCGGCGGCTCGCGGGAAAAGATGAAAGAAACGATGGCGAAGTGCGTTTATCTTCTGGAGAGGGGCGGGATCATCATGATTTTCCCGGAAGGCAGGCGCTCCCGCACCGGATACGTGGATCGGGAAGGTTTTTCCTACGGTCCGGGTCGCCTCATCAAGCGCGCGCCGAACGTCAAGGTGATGTGCATGTATCTGCGCGGAGAGCGGCAGAAAAACTTCAGCGCGGTGCCGGTTTGGGGCGAAAAATTTTATGTCCGGATGGAGGTTTTCACGCCGCGGCCTCTGGCCGGCGGGGACCTGCGCGCGCAGCGAGACTATTCGGCGCAGATAATAGAAAAAATTGCCGCAATGGAGGAGGAATACTTTGCCCTTTGTGGGAAACGACGTGGTGGATTTGAAGGAACCGGGCAACGTCGGCAAGAGCGGGAATTTGCGTTTCCTGAAAAAAATTCTCACCGCTGCTGAAATGGAATGGGTCCGGAAGGCCGAAAAACCTGATGCCGCTCTGTGGCGGCTCTGGGCGGCGAAGGAAACCGCCTATAAGGTGCTCAGGAAAATTTCGGCAAAGGCCGCTTTTTTGCCCCGTCAGTGGCCGGTGGTGTGGACCGGACGGCTTGATGGGAAGGTTGTTGCACATGACGGCAAAGCAATTTTCGTTTCGTGCTTTTCCAATGAAGATTACATTCATTGCGTGGGCAGCGACGATGCAAGCGTTCTAGAAAAATGCATCAAAGGTGTGGCGTTTATTTCCGGACACCGGCGGCTCGATCCCTCCCGGTATGGCCGGCAATGTCTGAAAAAAAGCATCGCCGAGCGCTGTTCCTGTACCAGCCGGCAAATCGCCGTCCGGAGGGGGAAAAAAAACGGGGAACTTCAACCGCCACATTTGTATATCGCCGATCGGAAATCCCCCATTGACATCAGTTTGAGCCATGACGGCAGATGGATTGCCTACGCGTTTGTGGTTTAAGTCTTCTGGACTTCATTTTCTTGTTGTGTTAGGGCTTTAAGCGCGCATCAAATTTTACACAGGGGACAGCCAGAATGAAAATCGCTGTTTTGAACGGCTCGCCGAAGGGCGAGGTCAGTGTGACCATGCAGTATGTGCTTTTTCTGCAGAAGAAATTCCCGGAGGTTGAATTTCAGTTTTTCGATGTTGCCCTGAAAATCAAGAAATTCGAAAAGGATCGGCAGGCTTTTGATGAGGTCATCGCCCGGGTGGCGGACGCGGATGCCGTTTTATGGGCGTTTCCTCTTTACTTCCTGGTCGTTTGTTCGCAATACAAGAGATTTATTGAGCTGATTTTTGAAAGAAACGCTCAAGCCGCGTTCCGGGCGAAGCCGGCGGCGGTGCTGACCACCTCGATCAAGTTTTTTGATTACACGGCGCACAATTACCTTCATGCCGTGTGCGACGATCTGGACATGAATTATTTCGGGTCCTATTCGGCGGAAATGAACGACCTCTTGAAACCGGCGGAACGCGCGAGGCTTGAGAAATTCGGCGAGTTGTTTATCCGGGCTATTCGGGAAGGGACCGTTTATCTCAAACAGCACAAGCCGCTGACGGCGCCGGATGTCGTTTTTGAATCGCACAACATTGAGCCGCTGGAAACCCGGGGGAAAAAGGTTCTGATTCTCGCGGACGATGTGGGCGGGGATTTGAACCTGACCAAGATGATCACGCGGCTGCAGAACACCTTTTCGCCGCCGGCGGAATTCGTTCAGCTTAAGGACATTGACATCAAGGGCGGCTGTCTGGGCTGCCTGCAGTGCGGTTTTGACAATGTCTGCGTTTACGAGGGAAAAGATGGTTTCATCGACTTTTTCAACCGTCAGGTCAGGGGCGCCGACATTCTTTTTATGGCCGGCAAAATCCAGGACCGGTATCTGTCCGCGCTCTGGAAATGTTTTTTCGACCGCAGTTTTTTCAACGGCCACACGCCGACGCTGCGGGATAAACAGGTGGGTTTTGTGATTTCCGGACCGCTGGGGCAAAACCATAATCTGCGGGAAATTCTCAAGGCGTATGTGGAAATCCAGCATGGCGGATTCGCCGGATTCGTCAGCGACGACATGGGCGCGGCCGCTCAGATCAATGAGGCGCTGCAGACGTTGGCTGCGCGGGCTCTGGCGCAAAGCGCCGTCGGCTATGTTCAGCCTCCCACCTTTTATCAGGTGGCGGGCACCAAGCTGTTTCGCGACATCATCTGGGGGAGACTGCGGGTTGTTTTTCAGGCCGATCACCGGTTCTACAAGAAACACGGCGTTTACAATTTTCCGCAGAAAAATTACAAGTGGCGCGTCATCAACGCGACGCTGTATGGGCTCACGCAGATTCCTTGGGTGAAGCGGGAATTCATCAAGCGGATGAAAACGGAAATGATCAAGCCGTGCGCGAACGTCGTGGCGAAGACGAAGCCGCGCGAATCACTGTCGCGGCAATGACGCTCGCAGCGGTAAGCTCACTTTTCGGAAAAGATCCTTGGCAAGGGAGGCATAAACAAAATGAAACTTGGGGAAGTCGTGGCTTTTGTGACCGGAGGCGCATCCGGTTTGGGCGAGGCCTGTGTGCTTGCGCTGGTTCAAGTGGGCGCCAGAGCCGCCATTATTGATGTGGATGCGGAGAAAGGCAGGGCACTGGCCGAAAAGGTCGGGAAGAACGCGTTGTTCATTCCCGCCGATGTCACCAGCGAAACGGACATTCAGCAGGCGCTGCAAAAAACGCTGGATGCTTTCAGAATCATCAATGTGGCGATCAACTGCGCGGGGGTGGTCAATCCCGGAAAACTTGTTGGAAAAAAAGGGCCTCTGTCCCTGGACGCTTTTCAGAAAGTGTTGCAGATCAATCTGGTCGGCACGTTCAATGTCATCCGGCTGGCGGCGGAGAAGATGATGAACAACGCGCCATCGGAACAGGGCGAAAGAGGCGTGATCATCAATACCGCCTCGATCGCCGCCTTTGAAGGGCAGATCGGCCAGGTGGCCTACAGCGCCTCCAAGGCCGGCATTGTGGGCATGACACTGCCCATCGCGCGGGAAATGGGCGATCACGGCATCCGAAACGTGACCATCGCTCCGGGAATATTCGACACGCCGATGATGGCGGGCCTGCCGCCGGCGGTTAAAGAGGATATGGCCAAAACGGTTCCGTTCCCGAAACGCCTCGGGAAAGCGGCGGAATTTGCCGCCATGGTCCTGCATATCATCGAAAACACCATACTCAACGGCTGCTGCATTCGACTCGACGGCGCCCTGCGTATGCCGTCCAAGTGACGTGTTTCGTCTCGGCGGTTGAAATCGGGTGTAAAAACCGGGCGGACAAAAATCGTCGGACCGTCAACGGCACACGCCTTTGCCGCGATACGTGTCCAGCAGTTCGCATCGTCCCAGCGCGCAGGCCCTGAGCGCATCGCGGCAGCCCAAATCGTTTTTGCCCTCGAGCAGGTAAGCCAGTCCCCGGCTGTAATACGCCAGAACATAGTCTGGATTGATGCGTATCGCTTCGTTGTATTTCTTGATTGCGTCATTATACCGACCGGTTTTTGCGTAAAGCGTTCCCAGGTTATAATGGGCGTCGACATAATCCGGTTTCAGGGCGATGGCTTTCTTAAAATCCTCCATGGCGAGGTCAGATCGGCCCATTTCTCCATACGTGGTTGCCCGATTGTAGAATCCTTCCGGAAGATAAGGGTTGATCCGAATAACCTCACTGTAGTGATAAATCGCTTCTTCGTTTTTCCCCTGGAGGCTGAGAGCGGAAGCCAGGTTGGTGTGCGCCAGGAGATTGTTTTTTGTTACCCGCGCTGCGTGTCCGAAGACCGTGAAGCTGTTTTTCCAGAGGGCGCATTGTCTCCAGGAGAGCCATGACAGAACAAAAATGATGATGAGGGCCGCGGGGAAGAGAATTTTCCTCCGTAAAACCTGATCCGGCAACAAGGAAGCGGCACCCCACACAAGCATCATCGTAATTCCGATAAGGGGCAGATAGGTGTAGTTGTCGGAGAATGCCCGTTCGCTGACCTGAATAATGCCGAGCACGGGCAGAATGGTTAACAGGTACCACAGCCAGCCGGCAAGCAAAAAAGGCCTCTTTTTTGCCCAAACGGCAGCCGCGACACTGATCACGACAAGAACGACTGAGGCGATGACAACCTGATGAACGGGAACCTCTGGAGGAAAGGGATAGAAAATCGCCAAATCGTAAGGCAGAAAAGCTTTCTTCAGATATGTGACCAGGGCGACGGGAGCATTGGCGAGCCTGTAGGAGAAAGGGATGGTATTGACAAAGGGATTTCCCCAATGGTAGCGGATGTAGACGGTGATAAGAGAAAAAAACGCCGCCGGCAGGAAAAAAGGTAATTTTTCCCTCAACTGCCACGCAAGATCCTTCCGCGACGACAGGCGCTTAAGCGGCCAGAAATCCAGAATGATCATCACAACGGGCAGAGTCACCGCCATCGGCTTGCTCATCAGGGCCAGCGTGAAAAAAAGAATAACGAGCAGATATCTTTTCGCGTCCGGCTTTTCCGTATAATAAGCGTAGGCGCAAAGGCTGAGCATCCAAAAAAAAGCGCTCAGCAGGTCTTTGCGTTTGGAAATCCAGGCGACGGTTTCCACGTGCAGGGGGTGCAGAGCGAATAAGGCGGCGATCAGGGCGCTGGGCCAGATTTCCCTGGTCATGCGATGAAAAAGCCAAAACAAAAGCAGGCTGCTCAGAATATGGAGCAGAACGTTGGTCAGGTGATAGCCGCCGGGATTCAATCCGAAGAGCCGATAATCCATCATGAAAGACAGCCAGGTTAAAGGATGCCAGAATCCGGCGTCCGTGTTGAGAAACAGCCATCTCAGTCCGTCCGGCGTTAGGGGAGATTGAATCTGCTTGTTTTCGACAACGTAGGCAGGATCATCAAATTTTATAAAGTCGAACCAAAGCGCCTGTCCGAAAACAGCGATGCCCAGGAGGGTCAAAACGACGCAAACCGTTATGATTTTCTTTTCACGACTGATTTTTGTCATAGTTCATGAATGGCGGCTTTGCTTCGGTACCTCTAGCACATCTGTTCGGAGAGTTCAGCAGTTTTTTCATTAATTTCGGTTGACAAATCTCAAGAGCCTTTTATACTCTCGATCCTGCAGACGCAAAACAGATGAAATCCTCAAACTCCGATAATTTAAATCTCGCAAATGTTTCGCGCGGCAGGAGGGTGTGTCAATTCGCCTTGTCCTGGCTGCTGACGATCATCCTTTTTGTCGTGATTGTTTCCAGGATCAAGATATCCGAAGTGTTGCTTGGACTGAGCCAGGCCGACATCCAATACGTGATGGCCGCCGTTTTGTTTTCTCTGCTGGCGCATTTGCTCTTTTCCTCGGCAAGATACCAAGAAATCGCCCATGCGATGGGAAAGCAGATTTCTTTTTTTGAAGCCGTGCTTATCAGAATGGGTTGCAATCCGATTAAAGGCATTTTCCCTCTGAAAATCGGCGAACTGGCCATTGTCGCCTATATGAAAAAAAAGCATCACCTTTCCTATCCGGGGGGGGTTCTTTTCGATATTTGTCGGTTATCCTTTCAGTTTGATTGTCCTGCTATTTTTTTATGCCGTGGGAGGAATGCTGTATTTCCCCGACATCCATCAGAAAGTTCTTTTTCTCTTTTTATGTTTTGCCGCGCTGATGCTTGCCTTGCCGTCGAGCTTGAATCAGATGACTCTTCTTCTCATCCAGTGGATCGGCAAATTTAAAAACTTTCCCAGCGAGGAAAAAAATTTTCTGGAGGAGATGCATCGCCTGGAAAAAACGCGCAACATCATGGCTTGTTCCCTGGGCATCGAAGGGTTTAAACTGCTGATCATTTACGCTTTATTGAAATCCTTGGGCGTGAATGTTTCAGCGGCGGTTTTGCTGCTGTTCGGTTCCCTGACCATCATGGCCGTCTACCTGCCTTTTACCTACTGGGGGCTGGGCGTGAGGGAATCCGCCGTAATTTTTCTTTTTTCCGGACAGGCCGAGCCGGAAAAACTTTTTGCCGCCGGGCTCATGACGACATTCATAGACGGAATCCTGCCTGTGTTGCTGGGATTATTTTTTGTGCAGCCCTTTGTGAGGGTCATGCTGGGCGCAGGCTCGGGAAACAGCGAAACCGGAGCCTGACAATTTCAATGGCGTGCCTCTTGAAGCCTGGTTGTGAATACGCTGGCGACGTGATATACGGGCGACAGAAGGAGATGGACATCATTCATGCGGTTGGCGTGTGTATTCAATCCTTTCAAGTATAAACTCCACGAGGAAAACTTAAGGATTGTCCAGAAATATTTTGGTTTGTTCCCCCCGCTTTCTCTGGCATGGGTCTGCGCAATCGCCGAGCGGGCCGGACACGATACGCTCATCATTGACGCCCGCACGCTGCAACTCAGCAAGGAGGAAGTCCTGGACCGCCTGCGCCAGTGGAAACCGGACATCATCGGTTTTATGATGACCACCTACATGTTCAATGAAACGCTGGAGTGGATCCGCTTCCTCAAAAAGAACCTGAAGGTGCCGGTCATTATCGGAGGTTACAATTTGAGGGTTTATCCGGTGGAATCGCTCACGGTGGAAGGCCCGGACTTCGGATGTTTCAACAGCGCGTTTCACACCGTGCCGAGGCTGCTGGAAGAACTGGAAGGACATAGGCGGCTTGCCGATGTGCCGGGGCTGATTTACAAGGAAAACGGAGCCGTCAAAATGACGCCCTACGGCGAGGATCCGGATTTTGAGCGCTATCCGCATCCGGCGCGCCATCTGCTTCCCAATGAGCTTTACGCGGAATTCACGACGGAAAGAAAAAATTTCACGGTCATGGTGACCAGCAAGGGCTGTCCGCAGGGATGCCTGTTCTGCGAGGCCGGGCGCACGCCTTTCAATGCGCGCAGTCCGGAAACGGTTCTCGGAGAAATCGAGGAATGCTACACGAAATACAACATCCGGGAAATTGACTTCTTCGATTATGAGTTTTGCATCAACCGCAAACGGATTGAAGCCATCTGCGACGGCATCATCCGGAAGAAATTTGACATCACCTGGGCGTGCCGAACGCGCATTGACTCGGTGGATGAGTCCCTTCTGCGAAAAATGCGGGCGGCGGGCTGCGGACGAATTTACTTCGGCATTGAATCCGGCGTGCAGGAAATTCTCGATCGCCTCAACAAGGGCATCACATTGCAGCAAATTCGCGATACCATCGAAGCGACCAAAGGCGTCGGCATTAGACCTCTGGGGTTTTTTCTGGTGGGCGCGCCGGGCGAAACGCGTGAAACGTTCAGGCAGACACTGAAATTTGCCCGGTCGCTGGATCTGGATTATGTCCAGTTTTCAAAACTGACGGCAAAACCGCTCACCCCCTACTGGCGTCAGATGGTCCAGGATTCGGGATTTGACTATTGGCGCGAATTCATTTTGGGCAACGTTGAAGACAAACCGCTGTCCCGGCCATGGACGGAATTGACCAATGCGGAAATAGACGCGCTGGCCAAAGAAGCCTACGTATTGTATCACTGCCGCCCGGGCTTTCTTATGAGACATTCGCTGCAGGTGCGCAGCTGGGACGAATTCAAGCGGAAATTTTTCGCTTTCCTGGAAATGCTTTTCCGTCAGGAAAGCATCAGCACGCCCGATGAAAAATTTCAAGCGTACCCGGAAAACAAAAACAAAATTGATTCCTACAGAAAGAAATTTTGACCGGACCTCTTTTTTCAGCGCGTCGTCGGCGGAGAAAACCTCCGGAATCCTCTTATAGATAAGCGCCCAAATTCAGCGAGGCAATGTCCATGGAGAACCCCCATTCGGCGTGAATGAGCTCCCGGGCACTGATGCTGAACGGGTGAAGGACCAGCGTGGAGTCCTCCAGTTCCAGACGCAGGGGAGCGATGACTTCGAGCAGATGTCTTTTGTCGGCTATCAAACTGGCCAGCGTAATCATGGAGCTTTCCAGCGCTTCCGGGAGGGGAAGCGTGACGGGATAAATTTTTCCGGAAGGCAGCCAATCGCTCAATGCCGTTGCCGCCGGCTGCGCGGTCATCTGCCGGCACCAGCGCAAAAACAGAGCAGGCTGGACCTTGAAGGCGGGTATCTGGAAATAAAAGGGAGTGCGGGCCCAGATGTCAGACGGCACTTTGGGCAGGTTGGCCACGCGGATTAAATCGGCATAGGTATCCAACTGAAGGCCGGTGACTTTCACCTTCATCTGCCAGAAGGGAAGATAGATCAGACCCTCTCCTTGCTGTTGCCAGGTCGAAAAACTGACCCGGGGAACATGCCTTGCCGAAGGATTCCATGCGGAGTTGCAATTGGAACAAAAGAGGATCATGGCGTCCTTTTCGCCCGGCAGATCCGCGCCGCAGTTCGGGCAAAGCAGGGGGACGAATTCCACCTGCCATATTTCCGGCTGGCTTTCCTCAAGAAGAGGCCGGATTTGAGCCGAAGCCGACGGGTTCAGCAGGGGTTTTTTCAAAATCGCGTCGAAGAGCTGATCGCGGGCGAAATAGACCGGTGCGTAAATCACGCTCTTTGTTTCGCCGATGAAAATCTCCTGATTGTTTCTGTTCCCGGTGCAGTTTTGATATCTTTCCAGCAGGTTTTGGGTGCTTTTGCGCGAGGAGGCGAGGTATCGGCCCGTTTGACCGGCGCCGCCCACGAATTTCAGTTTCATGGCCTGCGGCCTCAGCCCCAGCGAATGGGGAAGCATCTGCGATTCAAGGGCAAGAAAGTTGGTGTCGAAATATTTATAGGCGATGTCGGATGGCCTGATCGTGTAGGCCAGCCCTTTGACCCGCCAGTAAGGGATGAAGAAAATATCTTCGGCGATGTCTTTTTGCGGCGGCAGAAAGAAACGGAAGTGGTCTTCCGTCGCCAGATAAACACGGGTGCGGCAGAATTGGCACGCGAGAATACGGTCGGTTTCGTCGATGATGATCGGCGCGCCGCATTGGGGACAGGGCTGTTCGACTTGAAAGTTAGAGCCGTTCACCGCACTGATTGCAATAAATGGAATCCGGTAAATTTTCGAAACCGCACTTGGCGCACTGCCTGAAGGAAGGCTTCAGCGTCACCGCCGCGCCGCAGTTAGAACAAAATTTGGCGTTCACGGGCAAATTTTTTCCGCAGTGTGCGCATTTGTTGATGATGAGAATCTGATGGCCGCAGGCCGGGCAAAACTTCGACTCCCGCGGAATCGCCTGATGACATTCCGGGCAGGCGTACGTTTCCGCTTGTGCGGCCTGCGAGGCTCCCCGAAACGCCTCCATCAGCATTCCGGGCATCATCAATCCCACGCCCAGCCCCAAGCCCGCGCCCGCTTCCGAGGGTGCCTGCGCCGCGGCTTCCACGGCCATGGCCGCCTTCATTTTCAGCAGCTTGTTGAGATCGTCAAAGACGTTGAGCCGGCTCTTGTCGTCTATGGCCTTTTGCACGTCCGGCGGGGGCGTGATGGAATTGATGTAGAGTTCGCTCAGCGCGATGCCGAATTTGCTGAGATCCTGCTGCAGCAGCGATTTCAGGCCGTCGGAAAATGCGTTGTATTTCCCCGGCAAATTGAAAATGGTGTCCACGTTCTCGCCCATATAGTCATTGAAGCGGGACACGATCACCCGGTTGATGTACTCCTCGATTTCCTCGGTCCTGAAAATGCCCTGGGTTCCGACAAGCGTGTTGACCAGCAACAGCGGTTGAATGACGCGGATATTGAAAACGCCGAACGCGCGCAGGCGGATGAGACCCAGTTCGCGGTCGCGGAACGCGACCGGGTCGCGTGTGCCCCATTTCAGATTGGGAAAAACCTTCATATTGATGAAATAGACTTCCGCGCGCAGCGGGCTGGTCATGCCCCAGGGAACGGCGATGACTTTGGTCAAAAGGGGGATATTGGCCGTTTTCAGCGTGTGGCGCCCCGGTCCGAAGGCGTCGTAGGCCTTGCCGTTGTAAAAAAACACGGCCGTCTGGCTTTCCCGCACGGTTAGCTGGGCGCCGAACTTGATTTCACCGGAGCCCTTTTCGGGAATTCGGTGCACAATTTCTTTTCCCGATTCGTCAAACCATTCGATGACCTCGAGGAAAACGACATTATTGGTTCCCATATTATACCCGCTCCTTGTTTGTCATGCATAAAAAAATCATAGATGACGCCTCCTTAATAGTCAAGTGCAAATCCACGATTGGAATTGCTTTTTTATTCCGGATATTATACAGAAACAGCCATGAAAAAAATCGCTCCCATTCATCAGGACAAATATGACGGCTTGGCGCTGATTGCCGACCCGATTCATCAATACATTCTCTTCACCGTACCGGAGGAGAAATCCGCCGGCGAAACGACGGAGCAGACCCTGATTGATTCGCAGTGGATGCAGCGGTTGCGGCGGATTTACCAACTGCAGAGCGCGCGCTGGGTCTATCCGGCGGCGGAGCATTCCCGTTTTCAACATTCTCTGGGGACGATGCATACGGCCGGTGAATTCGCCAAAAGCGTGTATCCCAGTCTGGCGACCGTCTGCCGCGATTTGCCTTCGTCCCCTTACGTGGAGGAACTGCTGCGGTTGGCGGGCCTGCTGCACGACGTCGGTCACGGTCCTTACGGGCATTTTTTCGATGATCATTTCCTGAGCCGCTGGAACCTGACGCATGAAATCGTCGGACAACGCATCATCACCCGGAAGCTGGGCGCCGTCATCGGACGCATCCGGCGCAGCCCCTCAGGCGGGTTCGCGCGCGGCGAAAAAATGGACGCCGGGCAGGTGGCCTTCTTAATCCGCATGCCGGATGTGAGGGAAAGCGCAAGACAGCCGCTCTGGCTGCAGATGCTGCGGCAGCTTTTTTCAGGCGTGTACACCGTGGACAATCTGGATTACGTTCAGCGCGACGCTTACATGACCGGTTTTTCCCTGGACATGGTGGATATTCCGCGTTTGCGCTACTACACCTTTTTTACCAAGGAAGGGTTGACGCTCCATCAGTCGGGCATTTCCGCGCTGGCCAGGTTTCTCAACGCCCGGCTGAACCTCTACACCAACGTTTATTTCCACCGCACAACACGCGGTCTGGATTTGCATCTGCAGGAGATATTCCGCGACACAATGGAGTGTATTTTTCCGGGCAATCCGCTGGAGCATCTAGGGGCGTACCTGCAATGCGACGAATGGACGCTGTTCAATCACGTCCAGAGCTGGCGGGAGGCGAAAGACGAAAAGAAGCGCAAGCTGGGGATGGAATGGCAGCGCCTGCACGCTCGGGAGGTGAAATGGAAGATGTCTTTTGTGGCGGAGATTCCCCTCGATCAGATGCAGCGCGGCGTCGGATTTGCGAAGGCGGAGGATTATGAGAAGAGAATCAGAACCTGTCTGCCGAAGCGGCTCCGGCAGCTTCCCTTTAAAGTGGATTTGGCCACCCAGGATCCGCGCCCGCTCAATCCCATCACGGAACGGGAAAAGCGCGTGAATATTTTCAATCCCATGACGCAGAAAACATCCCCGGAGCCGCTGCTGGACATCTACCGCTTTATCCCCGCGCGCGTCGTGCATTTCCGCGTATTTTCGCTGAACCACAACTACGACGATGTCTTGTCCGCCGCCGCGGAAAAGGCGCTGGCGTGCTCCGAAAAATCAATCCCGACGAATGTCTGACATGGTAGAAATTTCCGAAACGACCGATTTGACCCTTTTTGTCCGCACGTCCGCGGAAGAGATCACGCCCTGGAACCGCCAGCGCATTGTTGACGCCCTGATCCGGGAAGCGGATATTGATGAGGCGCTGGCGGTGGAAATATCCAAGGAAGTGGAAAAACAGATTTTGACGGCGGGCATCGGCGTGACGACCACGGCGCTCATCCGCGAGATGGTCAATGTCCGGCTCATTGAAAGGGGACTGGAAAAAGAACGTCGGCTGCACGGCCGCCTGGGATTTCCGCTTTATGATGTCCGACAACTGATTCTGCACCGCAACAAACAGGACGCGACCATTCCCCATTCCCCGGAAGGGACCAATCTGATTTTTGCCGAAGGCATCAAGAGAGAACTTTCCCTTTACGATGTTTTTTCCACCGATATCGGCGAGGCGCACATCGGCGGGGATATTCACCTTCACGCCCTGGGGTACATCGACCGTCCCTACAGCTGCTGCCAGTCGCTGGAGTATCTGAAGCGCTATGGCCTGAATCTGCCGCACGCGATCAATTCCGCCAATCCCGCCAAGTACGCCGAGGTTCTGCTGCTGCACATGGTGCGTTTCAGCGCGGTTTTACAGGGGCACTTTGCCGGCACCATCGGCTGGGACGCGGTGAATATCTCCTTTGCGCCCTACCTGACGTCCATGACGGACCGGGAAGTGAAGCAGTTCGCCCAGATGCTTGTTTATGAATTTTCCCAGCTGGCGGCGACCCGCGGCGGACAGGCGCTCTACACGGATATTCATCTTTATTACGACATGCCCCCGACGTGGGCCGACCTTCCGGCCATCGGACCCGGGGGGAAACCGACAGGACAACCCTTCGGCGATTACGCAAAAGACGCGCGGCGGCTGGCATGGGCGATTCTGGAGGTGTTTGAGAAAGGTGATGCTCGGGGCAAACCTTTTATCCTGCCGCGGCCTCTGGTGCATGTCAGCGACGACAGTTGGGAGACGGAAGACACCCGGAAATTTTTGCGTTACGCCTGCGACGTGGCCGGCCTCATGGGGAATCCGGGCTTTGTTTTTGACCGGGCTTGTGCCAACCGGTCCGATTTTCTGCGCGAGGAGGAAAAGGGTAAGCCGTGGCTGGCGCGTCACGCCGTCATTCAAAGCGTCACGCTGAATCTGCCGAGACTGGGATACAAGGCTCAGGGAGAGGATCAGAAATTGTTCGCCCTTCTTGATGAATTCATGCAAAAAGCCGCGAAAGCCCATGTGCAGAAAAAGGACTTCCTGGAGAAGCTTCTTTCCTACGCCGAAGACGGACCCCTGGCCGTGCTGGCCATGAATCATGATGGCTTTCCCTTCCTGCGGATGAATCTGGGCGGTTACGTCATCGGTTTTGTCGGCTTGAATGAACTGGCGCAGATCCATACCGGAGCGCAGCTGCACGAATCGCGCGACGCCCTGAAGTTCGGACTGAAAATCGTCGGTCACTTAAAAAAAGAAGCGCAGCGGTTGAGCGGGGAAATGAAGATGAAGATCCTTCTAGGACAGTCCCTCGCGGAGACGACCGCTTATCGTTTTGCCCGCCTCGATTTGCGTTTTTTCTCTCCGGAAGCGGGCCGTTACGTCAAGGGCGATATCGCGGGAGGGGGTGTTTATTACACCAACTCGGCTCATCTCAATGTCGCCGCGGATGTGCCACCCTTTCAACGGGCCAGGAGGGAGGGCCTTTTCCATCAATTCCTGGAAGATGAGGTGTTGACGCATATCCAGCTGGGAAAAACCCGTCCGGACGGCGAAACGCTCCATCGGTTCATTCAGCGCGTTTTTTTCCAAACGCTCAACGGCCAGGTGGATTTCAATCCCGAATTCACGTTTTGTCGGACTTGCGAAAAGATAGGCCGGGGCATGAAGGATGCCTGTTCTTTTTGCGGGTCCGCTGATGTTGAAAACATCGCCCGCCTGACGAAATATTTCAGCAGGACATCAAGCTGGAACAGGGGGAAACTGGCTGAACTTGGACGCAGAAAGGTGAACGGCCGCTTTGAAGATTGAAGCGTTTTGCCAGTAGGGTTTTGCGGGGGGGGGGGTAAATCTTTTCCGCGAAATATGGGTTTGACAGTTGAGTTTTATTTCGGTAAAACAAAGTGCTTTTTCGAAAAGCACCGGCAGCTGCCGGTTTCAGTGATTTTGAAAAATCGAATGATTCAGCAGACTGGCCCGCAGGGCGGCAAGTCATTGCTGCGATAAAACCATTCAGAACAGGAGAAAATAAATGAACTTTGCACTGAAAGATGAACAATTGATGGTTCGGGATATGGTTCGGAAATTTGCCGAAACGGAAATCAAACCGATTGCCGCGGAACTTGACCGCACGCATCGTCACCCCGAAGAAATTTGCCGGAAGCTCGGCGAAATGGGCATCATGGGCGTGGCCGTGCCCACGGAATACGGCGGCGCCGGCATGGACAACGTGACCTATGTGTTGGCCATGATAGAAATTTCGAAGGCCTGCGCGAGCTGCGGCGTTATCGTGTCGGTCAACAACACGCTTTACGGCCATCCGGTCAAAACCTTCGGCACGCATGAACAGAAACTGAAGTTTCTGGCGCCGGTGGCCAGCGGCCAGGTGGAAGGCTGCTACGCATTGACTGAAGCCGGGGCCGGATCCGACGCGGCCGCGCTTCGCTGCCGGGCGGAACTCAAGGGCGACAAATACATTGTCAACGGCACCAAAACCTTCATCACCAACGGCAATGTCGCCCGCTACTGCGTTTTGGCGGCCACCACCGATCCCTCCAAGGGTTACAAGGGCGTCATCAATTTGATTGTTGACCTCAAGGAAACCCCGGGCTTCAGAGTGGGCAAGATCGAGGAAAAGCTGGGCATTCTGGCTTCCGGAACCGCGGAGCTGGTTTTTGAAGATGCCGAAGTTCCCGCGGAAAACCTTCTGGGCAAACCCGGCCAGGGATTCCAGCAGATGATGGCCGGTCTTAATGCCGGACGCATCGGCATCGGCGCGCAGGCCTGCGGCATCGGCCGGGCCTGTCTGGAAGACGCCGTGAATTATTCCAAAGAAAGAGTTCAGTTCGGCAAACCCATTTCATCGAACCAGGCCATTCAGTTTAAACTGGCGGACATGGCCACAGAACTCGATGCCGCGGAGTTGCTCCTTCTGCGGGCCGCCTGGATGGAAGATCAGGGAATGGATTTTGAAATGCAGTCGGCCATGTCCAAGTATTACGCTTCCGATGTCGCCATGAAGGCGGCTATCGAATGCGTGCAGATTTTCGGCGGCTACGGCTACACCAAGGAATATCCGGCGGAACGCCACATGCGCGACGCGAAAATCTGCCAGATTTACGAAGGCACCAACGAAATTCAGCGCGTCGTCGTGGCCAGAAAACTTCTCGGCATGAGATAGTCTGAATTCCGCAGAGGA
The DNA here is from genome assembly GCA_035382085.1 of Smithella sp. Taxonomy (GTDB): domain Bacteria; phylum Desulfobacterota; class Syntrophia; order Syntrophales; family Smithellaceae; genus Smithella. The sequence goes on along the minus strand of DAOSZO010000002.1, from coordinate 12,535 downwards.
AATCTGATAACATTTGAGACGCCAAAAGGCAGGATCAGCAGGGGTCCGGCCTTTTTATCACCGGTAATTTGCTTAAGAAATTGGGCAAAATTACGGAATGGGGGTTTTTATTGTGTTGACAAAAATTGCCTTAAATAATAGCCTTAAAAAAAAATTGGGGGTTCATATGATTAAGAAAATAATACGGGTTCTGCTGGTAGCGTTCTTCTTCACGTTTATTCCTTTGAGCTTTGTCGGAGCGGAAGAATATCCGTGGGTAAAGGTGGATACGGGAAACGTCTGGGATATTTATTATGATTCATCTTCCGGCTCTGTTTATGCGGTTACGGAAGATCGCGGCGTGTTAAGATCCGATGATACGGGAGTGACATGGGTTGCAAAAAACAACGGCATAGACATATTTCCCGAGGACGCATGGCGGCTTAAGAAAATATCTGGTGACGGCAACGGTCACATATTTTTGGCAACTCAAGGATCTTACTTTTATCGTTCATCGGACGGGGGCAATACTTGGCAGAAGGCAACAGCCACAGGATTAACCGTAACCGGCAATCCTGTATCCATGACGTTTGATTCTTATACCAACAAGCTCTTTGTCACATGGAATGGAGATGGCGTGTTCCGGTCTGCAGACTTGGGCGAGACATGGGAAAGAATCAACAGCGACACAGATTACGTTTATTCAATATACGCCGGAAAGGCGGATGCTTCCGGAACCACAGGAATGCTTCTTACTGGAACATATTATAACGGAATTATGAAATCCACAGATGGCGGCGATAATTGGGTTCGGAAAAGTTGGACTTACTGGATAACCGATATTATTTCAGGACCAAACGACTGGTTATTTGCCATCAGTACAGGTGCCCCTAATCATATAGAGCGTTCGAAGGATTTTGGAGAAAGCTGGGAAACAGTTTTAAGCTATACGTAAGGTGGAGATTTAGCTTACGATGCCGCGACGGGTTATGTGTATGCGTCAAATGAATCAAATTACATTTTGAGGGGGGCCGTGGCCCCCGGTGATTCCTGGGGCACTGTACAGATAACAACCGATGATACGGAAGCAACCAGAGAGGTTGAAGTGTTACCCAACAGCATCATTATTGTTGGAACCCAGAAAAGCATCTATCGCCAGGGACCTGTCGCGGATACCAACGATCCGCCTTCAACTCCCGCTTTGACGAGTCCGGCCAATGGATCCAGCGTGAGCGGATCCACCATCCGGCTCTATTGGCAGAGATCCATTGACCCCGACAGCGACGATGTGACCTATATCCTGCAGGTCGCGGAAGACAGCAGCTTTACCGTCAATTTGAGAAATTTTTATGTTGATGAAAACGGCAATCTTTTAGCGGGGATGTTGTTGCCGCTTTTTGGTCTGCTGGGCTGGTTCGGCAGAAAAAGAGGGAAAAAATATTTGATGGCTGTAGCGATGACGTTTTTGCTGGCCTCGACGATGCTGACGGGGTGTGAAGGCAGCGGTGCGACATCGGTGGTCAAGATCGGAGATGAAAATACCATTTCTTATCAGGTGACCGGACTTGAAAAAGGCAAAACCTTCTATTGGCGTGTCATTGCCGTGGACGAACACGATAAACAGTCAGATCCGAGTGAAACAAGAATTTTTGTTGTAATTTAATTTTTCTTAAATGATTTGAAAAAGCCGGCTTTCATTTTATGGTTAAAGCCGGCTTTTTTCACGTCAACATGGCTTTTCGGTTTTATCAGAAAATGCAGAGTTCCTTCTTACAAAAAAGGCAGGGATTTTTCCAGGCGGTAAACCTGCGCCTGACAGGAGGCGATGAGTTTTTCGCGATCCTCCCTGACTTCAATGTAATAAGTGGCGGTTTTTTTTGTTCGGTTGATTTCCCTGGCTTCGGCGGCGAGTTTCGAGCCCTTTTCCGGCGAGGCCAGGTAATTGATATTCAGGTTGAGGGCGACCGCCATTGTGCCGTGAGAGTTGGAAGCGACTTCGAACGCCTCGTCAATCAGCGCAAAAAGCGCCCCGCCGTGCGCCATGCCGAACAGATTTTCCATATCCGGCGTAAAATTCATTTCCACCTTCGCGTAGCCTTCTTCCACGCCGGTCAGCTTCAGACCGAATTTCTTCGCGAAAGGTTCTTCCGCCACTTTTTTTTCCCAGTCCTTTTTCAGCGATTCGTTCATTGAAATCTCCCGAAAATTTTTTTGTTTATATATCACGCATTCCTTGCGGTTGGAAAAAGGTTTTGACTAAATCACTAGAATTACAAGCAATATGCGGAAAAATACCGGCAATTCGGATAAATACTACTTATTGTGGCATTAAGAAGAAATAACCACCATATATTGATTTTTTTCTTGATTTTTTCTGAAAATAGTTTATAAATGAAGCAACTTTTGTAACAAAACTTTTTGGTGGAGAAGTCAAGGTTTCCATTAGAGGTGCCCTAAAAGGCGAAAAGGTTTAAGCGGTTTGGAAAAAATTAAGCATGCCAAAGCTACCAGTGTTAAGTGGAGAACCGCTTCTAATCGGAACAAGTGGCGCATCACCCGGAGGTAAAGAACAAAGTAACATCAGCGAGCGCCGAAGAAGCGGTTGCAGACGTTAACAAGTAATTCAACCCCTTGAGAAAAGGCGGGCTTTTTGAGCCCGCCTTTTTTTTGGCGGATGGATTCCGCCTCTCTCGGCAACATTTGCGGCAAGTTGACAATAGTTTTTCTTCCGTGTTTTTCTGGCGGTTGTTTTTTATGTGTGATAGAAAACAGCCTGAAGGTAGGCGCTTTGTTAGCTGCTGCGCATGGATATTGGTTAGTAAGGGGGTGCAGGATATGACGGTGATGCCCGCTGATGCCGCAACAGTCATGCTTTTGCGTGCTTGTCCGGATGACGGCATAAAGGACATCGAAGTTCTGATGGTGTGCAGAAACCGCAAGAGCAGTTTCGTGCCGGGTTACTATGTGTTTCCCGGCGGGATCGTGGAGCCGGAGGACTGTGAAGCGGACATGGAACGTTTTGTCAGCGGAATGGATGGGACAAGCGCCTCACGGATGATGGGCGATATGCGGCATCCTGAAAATGCCCTGGGGGCTTGGGTGGCGGGGATTCGCGAAACATTTGAGGAGGTGGGAATCCTGCTAGCCGCAAGAAAAGACGGGTCGCCCGTTTCCATCAAAACGGATGATGACCGCAGACGTTTTTGCGAGTATCGAAGGAAACTCATCAGTCATCAGATGAAATTCACGGAATTCCTCGCGGCGGAACATCTTGTTCTTCCGCTTGACAGGCTGCATTATTTTTCGCACTGGATTACACCCGAGCCTTTGCCTCTGCGCTATGATGTCCGTTTTTTTGTGACGGAAGCGCCGTCCGATCAAATGGCCGAACACGACGATGTCGAGCTCACCGGCCATGTCTGGATTCGTCCGGCAGAAGCCTTGAAGCAATATGAGCGGGGCATGCTGGATATGGTCTTGCCCCAGATCATAACGCTGCAGGATATCCGACAGTTTAAAACCGTTGCTGCGGTGATTGAAGCTGCCCCGAAACGTCAGGTCTGTGCGACTCTGACCAGAATCGAGAAAATCGGCGGCAAAGAAGTTGAGGTCATGCCTGACGGAAAAGGTTTCGAGAGCCGGCCGCCCGTTTACGTCTGGCCGGACAAGGATGAATAGATCAGCGTGAATTTTGCTGCCGTGGAATGCGCGAAGCGTGCGCAGGGAAAACGCATGAAATCCAATCCTGAAATAAAAAGGGCTGACCGGATGGCCAGCCCTTTTTATGCTTTCACTATTTAAATAATTCGCACGGCGATGATGCCTTCGAGGGACTGAATTTTCTTTGCCAGGTCGTCGCTGATTTTGCCTTCCACATCAATGATGTTGTAGGCGACATTGCCCTTGCTTTTGTTGATCATGTCGGTGATGTTGATTTTGCTTTCCGCCAGCAGGTGCGTTATCTTTTCGATCATGCCCGGCTCGTTTTTGTTCGCGATGGTGATTCGGGTATTGCTCGATCTGTCCATGATGCATTCCGGAAAGTTGACAGAATTTTTGATGTTACCGTTTTCCAGAAAATCCATCAGCTGTATGGCCGCCATCACGGCGCAGTTTTCTTCGGATTCCTCCGTGGAAGCTCCCAGATGCGGAATGGGAATCACCCTGTCCGTCTTGATGACTTCCTCATCGGGAAAGTCGGTCACGTAACAGCCCACAATGCCGTCGGCGACCGCCTTCTTGAGAGAGGCGGTATCCACAAGGCCGCCTCTGGCGAAGTTCAGAAGCACCACGCCTTTCTTCATCAGCGCGAATTTTTCGGCGTTGATGAATCCCTTGGTATCCTTGTTCTGCGGGACGTGCAGGGTGATGAAGTCGCATTCGGAAAGAAGTTTGTCCAAGTTCGGGGCCTTCTTGATGGTGCGGGAAAGTTTCCAGGCCGCCTCGATGGACAGGTACGGATCGTATCCCCATACTTCCATGCCCAAGCCCTCGGCGGCATTGGCCACCAGGGTTCCAATCGCGCCGAGACCGACGACGCCGAGCTTTTTGCCCATGATTTCCGTGCCCGCGAATTTGGACTTTCCCTTTTCTATCAGATCGGGGACCTTGTCGCCTTCGCCCACCAGGCTTTTTGCCCAGGCGATGCCTTCCACAACGTTGCGGCAGGCCAGCAGCATGCCCAGGATGACCAATTCCTTCACACCGTTGGCGTTTGCCCCCGGCGTATTGAAAACGACAATGCCCTTTTCCGAGCATTGATCAATGGGGATATTGTTCACGCCGGCGCCGGCGCGGGCGATGGCTTTCAGAGATGGCGGCAAGGTCATGTCTTTCATTTCCTTGCTTCTGACCAGAATTCCGTCCGGATCGGGTAGATCGGTTTTATACTCGTACTTCTCCGAGAAAAGACTCAACCCTTTTTCGGAAATTTTATTCAACAGACTAATCCGATGCATAAGATACCTCCTGCTCCTTTTCATGCCTATTAATTTTAGGTTGCTCTGCCGTCAGAGAAAACCTTATTCGTCGTTTTTGGGCAAAACATAAAAACGCTTTCCCGAGTCGGAGGGCCTCTGTTTTGCGGGGCGAAGTATAAAATGGGGATATGCGTGTGTCAAGGAAATCTTGGATGATGTGATGAGGCAACGGTGAGCTTTTGGATGCAAAAAAGGTTTCCTTTCGGAAACCCTTTTGACTGGTGGGCTGTGGGGGGATTGAACCCCCGGCCAATGGATTAAAAGTCCACTGCTCTACCCCTGAGCTAACAGCCCCTTTTTCAAATTTTCAAGGCGTGCCCTATTAACAACTAGCGGACACGGTGTCAAGAAAAAATCTATAAATTTTTGTTCAGGAAAGGATCTTCCAGAACGATGGTTTCTTCCCGTCCCGGTCCCACGGACACCAAAATGATTCTGGCATCGGCCAATTCTTCAAGACGTTTGAGATATTTTCGGGTGTTTGCCGGCAGTTCGGCGATTTCCCGGGCGTGCGAAATATCCTCCTTCCAGCCGTCGAATTCTTCAAACACCGGTTCGCAAGCCGCAAGTTTGGCGTTGCTGGAAGGCAGAGCGTGCGTGTGTTCGGCCTCCGCCGTTTTGTAACCCACGCATATTTTCACCTTATCCAAGCCGGTCAACACGTCCAGTTTGGTGATGGCCAGGGCGCTGATGCCCGAAACTCTGACGGCCTGCCGGATCAAGACCATGTCCAGCCAGCCGCAACGCCGTTTTCTGCCGGTGGTGGCGCCGAATTCCTGGCCGACCTTCTGCAGATGATCGCCGATTTCATCTTTCAACTCCGTGGGGAAGGGACCTTCGCCGACGCGTGTCGTGTAGGCCTTGCAGATTCCCACGACTCTGTCCAGCAGATGGGGACCGACGCCGCTGCCGGAGGAAGCGTTGGCGGCCACCGTGTTGGATGAGGTGACGTAGGGATAGGTTCCATGGTCAACATCGAGGTGCGATCCCTGCGCGCCTTCGAAAAGTATTTTTCTGCCCTGTCTGGCTTCTCTGTCCAGAATGAGAGAGGTATCGGCGACATATGGCTTTATCTTTTCGGCGCACGCCAGATACTGCGCGGCGATTTCTTCTTCATCCAGAGGTTTTTCATGGAAGAAGTTCGCCAGCAGAAAGTTTTTTTCTTCCAGCGCCTGCCGGAGCTTTTCTCTGAAGAGATTCTCTTCATACAAATCCCCCACGCGGATCCCCGTGCGGGCGGCCTTGTCTTCATAAGCCGGGCCGATGCCCCGGCCGGTCGTGCCGATTTTCTTGCCGGATGAGCGCGCTTCCCGGGCCTGATCGATGCGGCGGTGGTAGGGCATGATCAAATGCGCTTTTTCGCTGATGCGGAGCTTGGTGTCGGGGGGCAGCAGATCGCCCCTTTTCAGTTCTTCAAGTTCCTCGAGAAAGACGAAGGGGTCAAAAACCACGCCGTTACCGATGATGCAGGTCTTGCCGTTGTGCAGAATTCCCGAGGGAATCAGATGTAGAATGGTTTTCCGGCCTTTGACGACCAGTGTGTGTCCGGCGTTATTGCCGCCCTGAAAGCGGGCAACCACGTCGGCTTTTTCGGCGTAGAGGTCAACAATTTTCCCCTTGCCCTCATCACCCCATTGCGTACCGATGACTGCCACATTTGCCATGATGATTTACCGAGAATTAAAGGTTTTTAACTTTTTCGTTGAAAACCTTTTCCAGTTCGGCCAAAGCCGTTCTCAAATCGGCCTCCTCAATGGTCGGTCCGCACCAGAAACGGTAGCCGGCCGGCGCTTCCTTATAGGAATTGATGTCGTGTGCGATGTTTTTCTTGCTCAGGTCGGAAGCGATGCTCTTGAGGAATTTGCTCTTGGTTTCGTTGTCCATGGCCGCGACTTTGGGGTGCGTGACCGACAGACAGACGGACGTGTTGGAACGCACTTTGGGGTCATCGGCGAGGAATTCAATCCAATCGGTTTTGGCGACCCAGTCGGATACCACCTTGAGGTTGTTCAGGCTTCGCTGGTAGAGGCCTTCCAGACCAATTTTTTCCGCCCAGTCCAGCGCGTCGAGATAATCCTCCACGCAAAGCATGGAAGGCGTGTTGATGACATCGCCGTCAAAAATAGCCTTGTTGACTTTGCCGTCTTTCTTCAGCCGGAAAATCTTTGGCATGGGCCATGGCGGATTGTAAGATTCCAGACGGGCAATGGCCCGGGGGCTTAAAATCATCATGCCGTGAGCCGCCTCGCCGCCGAGGCATTTCTGCCAGGAATAGGTCAGCACATCCACCTTGTCCCATTCAATGGGATTGGCGAAGGCGTAGCTGGTGGCATCGCAGAGCGACAGGCCTTCACGGTCGGCGGGAATCCAACTCCAGTCGGGAATCCTCACGCCGCTGGTTGTGCCGTTGGCGACAAACACCACGTCGGTTTTCCAGTCCACCCTGGAGAGATCCGGAATTTTGCCGTAGTCGGCTTTGAGAATGGTTGGATTGAGCTTGAGCTGTTTGGCGACGTCCGTGGCCCAACCGTTGGAAAAACTTTCCCAAACCAGCACCGTGACCGGTTTGGGTCCTAAAAGCGACCACATGGCGCATTCAAAAGCGCCGGTATCTGATGCCGGAAGTATGCCCACAAGGAAATCATCCGGAACCTTCAAAATCTTGCGCGTGCCGTTGATGGCTTTGACGATTTTTTCTTTTCCCAGAGCGGAGCGATGCGAACGTCCGACCGGCGCGCCCTTCAGCGCGTCAAGACTCCACGCTGGCCTTTTACTGCAGGGACCGGAACTAAAATTTGGGTTTTGCATAACATACATCCTTATCGTAAAGATTTTAAAACAGGGCATTCATATCAGCATTGTTTTTTTAACTCAAGTTTTTTTAGTTATTTTGTGAGGGGTGTAGTCATGACGTTGAATGACGAGCACAAAGCCTTTTGGCTCAAAATAGTCTTCTATATTGAACAGTTAGCGGGGATACGCTTCGCAGGTTTGGTTTTGGATGATTTTTGTAAGTATTGAAAGAGGTTAATCGTCCTTTGAGGAATTAGTCCGTGACTTGTGTTGATCGTTTCTTCTTTTAGGACGGGGCCGTCTTTTTTTACTTGTTGGCGGAAGGTCTTCTTTTTCGGATTCCGGGATGGGCGCTGGCGGCGCGTGCAGGGACTGCTGATAGTAGTCATCCAGCAGCATGGTAATGAGCGACAATTCATCCTCCGCTTGTGCTAGGGTGCGTGCCAGAGGCAGAAACCGCTTCATGCGTTCGATTTGTAAATTGTCGCGGTCGCGCAATTTTGCCTCCAGAAGGGCGGTGACCCTTTGGGAGACGACTTTTTCCAGCTCTTCCTCGCTGGGCAGGTTCCGCTCCTGCATCGTGATGTTGTAGTGGCGGGCGATGCTCTGTAGTTTGAACTTTTCCATTTCCGCAACCAGCGAAATCGCCACACCGCTGGAGCCCATTCTGCCGGTTCTTCCGGCGCGATGAATGTAAGCTTCGGGCTCTTCCGGTGGCTCATACTGAAAAACGTGGGAAAGCTCGGGAATGTCGATGCCACGGGCGGCGACATCCGTGGCCACCAAAAACCGCAGGGCGCCGCGCCGCACCCGCGACATAACCTTTTCCCGGGCGCTCTGCGACAGGTCGGAGCTGATTTCATCGGCATCATAACCGAAACGTTTCAGCACGACCGAAAGATAGTGTACATTGTCCTTTGTGTTGCAGAAAATGATGGCAGAAGAGGGATTTTCGATTTCAATGATGCGCACCAGCGACCGTTCTTTGCGCATTCCCGGAACGACATAATAAATATGCTCTATTTCAGCGACATGAACTTGATCGCCACTGAGGCTCAGCAGTTTCGCATTTCGCAGAAATTGCTGGGACAAGCGGAGAACCTGCGGCGGAAACGTCGCGGAAAACATGCTGCTGAGTATTTTGGTGGCGGGAATATATTTGCGGATCTTTACCATGTCGGGATAAAAACCCATGGAAAGCATGCGGTCCGCTTCATCAAAGATAAGTATTTTCAGATTATCCAGCGAAAGATTGTTTTTTAAAAGGTGATCCAGAATCCGCCCGGGTGTGCCGATGATAACCTGAGCCCCGATGCGGAAAGATTCCAGCTGAGCGTTATATCCCACGCCGCCGTAAACCACGGCTGTTTTGATATCCGTGTCCCGCGTCAGCATCTCGGCTTCACGCGACACCTGAAGCGCAAGTTCGCGCGTGGGCACCAGAACGAGAGCTTGCGCGACTTTTTGATGTGGGTCGATTTTCTGGATGATGGGCAGAAGATAAGCGCCGGTCTTCCCGCTGCCCGTGCGGGATTGGATCATCATATCGCGGTTGGCCAGCATATAAGGAATGGATTTGGCCTGCACGGGCGTAAGCGATGTCCATCCCGCGCGGTTGCAGGCTTCGCGCATTTCGAGTGATAGCTCTTCCAATGAGATTTCCGGCAGAGAATCATCCGGCTCGGCGGCCGTCTTGTTCGTGTTTTTTGTCTCTTCCATTGGGACGGGACCTTTACAAGGTGTTGTCATTCTTTATTTTAGTATGACGCATTAATCAAGGAGAAAATTCTGGATCTCTCAAAAAATATAACAGAGAAAAGGCGTGCTTTTTTAAAAATGCAAATCATTTTTGAAACGCTTTCAGGACATTGCCTCCGTTTCCCCGCTCATCGCCTCTTACTTTCGAAGCATCTCTGAACAAATTTCCGGTGTTCCTTTTTGATCGTCTCATCGCCGGAGCGTTTTCCATAGAGGATGTATTTGTCAATCAAATCGTCATGCTTCCCGTGGGCGTGGACCCCAGAACTGCTTCGGCGGTACGCCTCGGGCTCCTTCACCATTCTTGCCCGAACCGTGTTTTGTTCCACATAATGCCGCAGCTCAGAAGGAATTCATAATGATGCTTTTGAAGCGGTCCGGCCAGATATAGCCGGTATAATGGTATTTGTTTTTGAATTGCTGGGCATAGGATAAGTTATTGCCTTTCATGATTTGGCACAAGGCTTTGCCTTCGCTTGGAGGTTCTATGGCCACGTGCACATTATTGGTCATTAAAACATAATGGTAAAGTTTGAACAGATATTTTTCTTTGTATTTTTTTTAGAAATATTCAGATTCAGGGCGCTGAATCCCATTGGGATTTCCGGGAAAAACATTCTACTGTGTCTAGAGAATGTTTTTCCCAAGATGCAAGGTGCGGCGCCAACAGCAGACCTCTCCGGTGTGTCCAAATGATTTTTGCGAACCTCATAAAGCGTTATGACTGAATATAATCATTTCAGGCCCGATACGGGATACGGTAGATCTTATTGAAAATTAGATGGATTGACTCATCGACAAAGCCATTGCGCTCATCGTTTCGATATGTTAAGCAAATCGTCAACATTGACCATCCGGAGAGCTTTTGAAGATGAAGTACGAACCGCATGTGATTGAAGAAAAATGGCAAAAGAAATGGGAGGAAGAAAAATCCTTCAAGGTCACCGAAGATCCGCAGAAGGAAAAATATTACCTGCTGGAGATGTTTCCTTATCCTTCCGGCAAGATTCATATCGGCCATGTGCGCAATTACACCATCGGCGATGTCGTTGCCCGCTACAAGCGCATGAAGGGCTTCAATGTTCTGCATCCGATGGGCTGGGACGCCTTCGGCCTGCCCGCGGAAAACGCGGCCATCGAGCACAAGATTCATCCCGCGAAATGGACCAACGAAAACATCGAGCACATGAAAAAACAGCTCAAGCGCATGGGCTTCAGTTATGACTGGGACCGGGAAGTTTCCACCTGCGAGCCGAAGTATTACAAATGGGAACAGCTCTTCTTCATCTGGATGTACGAGAAGGGACTGGCTTACAAAAAGCGCTCCACCGTCAATTTCTGCGCCCGCTGCGACACAGTGCTGGCCAACGAGCAGGTCGAAGGCGGGCGGTGCTGGCGCTGCGGGACGGAAGTCACGGAAAAGGTGCTGGATCAGTGGTTTTTCAAAATCACGGCGTATGTCGAGGAGTTGCTGGAATACTGCGACAAACTGCCGGGCTGGCCGGAACGCGTCATGACGATGCAGAAAAACTGGATCGGCAAAAGCTACGGCTGTCTGGTGGATTTCCCGATGGCGGATGGAAACGGCGTCATTCAGGTTTTCACCACGCGTCAGGACACGCTCTTCGGCGCGACCTTCATGCTGGTGGCCGCGGAGCACCCGCTGGTGATGGAACTGGCCAGGGGCAAGGCCATTGAAAAAGACGTGGAGGCCTTCGTCGAGAAGGTCAAAAAGCAGGACAAGCTGATGCGCACGTCCGAATATTACGAAAAGGAAGGCATGTTCCTGGAGGCCTACTGCCTCAATCCGCTCACCGGCTGGAAAATGCCGATTTACGCGGCCAACTTTGTGCTGGCCGATTACGGCACCGGCTGTGTCATGGCGGTTCCCACGCATGACCAGCGCGACTTCGAGTTCGCTAAGAAATACAACCTGCCGCTGGTCGTCGTGATTCAACCCAAAGACAGGCCGCTCGATCCGGCGACGATGACGGAGGCTTACGTGGATGAAGGCATCCTTGTCAACTCCGGCCAGTTCAACGGGATGGAAAACACGAAAGTTCTGGAGGCGATCGCCGATTTTTTGGAGAAAGAAGGGAAGGGCAGGCGCACGATTCAATATCGCCTGCGCGACTGGGGGATTTCCCGCCAGCGTTACTGGGGCGCGCCGATTCCCATGATCAATTGCGAGAAGTGCGGCATCGTGCCGGTGAGTGAAAAAGACCTGCCGGTGATTCTTCCGGAAAATGTCCAGTTCCGTCTGGAAGGCGGCTCGCCGCTGGCCGGTCTTAAGGAATTCGTGGAAACGACCTGTCCGAAATGCGGCGGCAAGGCGGCCAGAGAGACCGACACGATGGACACGTTTGTGGAGTCCTCGTGGTACTTCGAAAGATTTTGCTGTCCTGATTGTGATACCAAACCCGGCCTCGACCGCAAGAAACTGGATTACTGGATGCCGGTGGACCAGTACATCGGCGGCATCGAACATGCCATTTTGCATCTGCTCTACGCGCGCTTTTACACCAAGATGCTGCGCGATTTCGGCGTCATCGGCGTGGACGAGCCGTTCACCAATCTTTTGACGCAGGGCATGGTCTGCAAGGAAACGACAAAATGCGCAGAACACGGCTATCTTTACCCCGAGCAGGTTGTGGACGGGAAGTGCCGGCTCTGCGGGAGAGAGGTCATCATCGGCAAGACTGAGAAAATGTCAAAGTCGCTCAAAAATGTCGTGGATCCGGATTATCTTGTCAAGACCTATGGCGCGGACACGGCGCGGATTTTCTGCCTGTTTGCGGCGCCGCCGGAAAAGGATCTGGAATGGAGCGACCAGGGCGTGGAGGGATCCTTCCGTTTTCTGAATCGCCTGTGGCGCATCGTGGATGATTACCTGGACGATATCAAAAACGTCGCGGCGATTTCTGGAAACGTTGAGCTGGAAGGCGATCTGAAAGCGCTTCGGCGCAAAACCCATCAGACCATCCGCAAGGTGTCCATTGACATCGAAGACCGGTTTCATTTCAACA
>DAOSZO010000001.1:96461-111956 GCA_035382085.1 Smithella sp. | reverse complement strand
CATGATTTGGAAAAAGCCCAAAAGCTTCATTATAAAATGAGTCCGCTTATCGATGCGCTATTTTTGGAAGTCAATCCTGTTCCTGTCAAAGCGGCCTTGGCATTGATGGGCAAAATTAAGCTCGAGTACCGATTGCCGCTGTGCAATATGTCGGAAGGCAATTTGGCAAAACTGAAGAACGTCATGACGCAGTATGGCTTGATTAAGTAAATTTGTCTTAAAATTTATCAACAAGGAGATATTTATGATCAAAGCCGTCGTTACCGGAGCTGGCGGACGAATGGGAAGTAAAATCATCAGTCTTATTTCCTCGACCGAAGGCATCAAGGTTGTCGGGGCCATAGAAGCCAGCGGACATCCCATCGTCGGTCGCGATATCGGTCAGGTCATTGGTGCTGGCAGGGAGAAAATAGTCGTTTGTGATAACCTCAACGAATATATTGACAAGGCCGATGTAGTGATAGATTTTACAAATCATGAGGCTTCGTTAAACTATCTGAAAATAGCCAGCGAAAGGGGCTGTGCGATTGTGATCGGTTCCACCGGATTTAGTCAAGACGAGCTCAAGGTCATCAGGGATTTATCCGTCAAAACGCGGTGCGTGCTATCTCCAAACATGAGCGTTGGCGTGAATGTAATGCTGAAAATTCTGGAATATTGCGCGGGAATTTTGAAGGATGATTATGATGTCGAGATCCTGGAGGCCCATCATAACTTGAAAAAAGATGCTCCCAGCGGGACGGCGTTGCAAATGGCGAAAGTCATTGCTGAGAAGATGGGAAGAGACATTAATAAAACGTTTGTATATGCGCGACAAGGCCAGATTGGGGAAAGAACCAAAAAGGAAATAGGCATACAAACCATCCGTGCAGGGGACATCGTAGGTGAGCACACGGTGATATTCGCGGGGGTAGGGGAAAGGTTGGAATTTATTCATCGGGCCCATAGTCGGGATAATTTCGCGAAAGGAGCCATACGCGCCGCTCAATGGATTGTCCATCAGAAAAACGGCCTTTATGACATGCAGGACGTGTTGGGCTTACGCGGGAATCAATAGGGGGCTACTCTATATTGGTCGGCACGATTTGTTACGTAGGCATAGGATCCAATCTGGGAGATCCCCTTTATCAGTGCAAAAGAGCGGTTCAAAAGATAGCTGATGTCGAAGGAATCTTCGTAACGGCGCAATCTTCTTTTTACAAAACTGAACCGGTGGATGTCGAGGATCAGAATGATTTCATCAATGCCGTTGTGGAAATAAAGACAACAATTGAGCCGCATCAACTTTTGGACGTTTTGCAAAGGATAGAAAATGAAATGGGACGTCGCAGAACGTTAAAGCGCGTACCCAGAATCATTGATTTGGATATACTCTTTTATGGTCAAAACGTGATTCAAGATGAAAATTTGGTCATTCCCCATCCGGAAGCACACAAGAGGCGCTTTGTGTTGGAACCAATGAGTGAAATCGCTTCGTATTTCATTCATCCTTCTTTTGGCGTGTCGATACATGGTTTAAAAGAGAGATTGACCGATAGCAAAACGGTTGAAAAAATTAAGGAATAAAAATGTTTTTCCGTCTCACAATTTTTGTTTTACTGGTTTATCTGATATATAAAATCGTCCGGAAGGCGAAAAATATCAAAGCCGTTGAAAAAGGTACAGCGCCATCACCCTCGGAAGATTTGGTGGAGGACCCTTTTTGTCATAAGTATATACCCATCAGTCAGGCTCATATAAAAGAAATCAGCGGCAAAAAGCATTATTTTTGCAGCAGGGAATGTTGCGATAAATATCAATCAAAATAATAAATTCATAAAATAGGAGAATATATGAAATTTTTTATTGACACGGCCAATGTAGATGAAATCAAGGAAGCCCTTGCTTTGGGAATGGTAGACGGCGTTACGACGAATCCTTCCTTGATCGCTAAAGAAAAAAAAGTCTTTGATACCGTTGTCAGGGAAATCTTGAGACTTGTCAAAGGTCCGGTCAGTTTGGAGGTGGTCAGCCAAACCGCCAAGGAAATGTTTGCCGAAGGGAAAAAACTGGCCCGCCTTGGAAGCAATGTCGTCATTAAAGTTCCTCTTTGCACAGAGGGGTTGAAAGCCACAAGAATGTTTGCCGATGCCGGCATAGATGTTAATCAGACATTGATTTTCTCTCCAGTTCAGGCTTTAATGGCGGCCAAAGCAGGCGCACGTTACGTGAGTCCGTTTGTGGGACGGCTTGATGACATCTCTCACGACGGCATGGAACTCGTGGAACAAATCATGACCATTTATGAAAATTATTGTTATGAAACAGAAGTTATTGTGGCCAGCATCCGTCATCCCAGACATGTGGTTGAAGCGGCTTTAATCGGCGCGGATATCGCGACCATTCCCTTTAAAGTCATCGCCCAACTGGCAGGTCATCCGTTGACTGAAAAAGGCATAGCAACTTTCCTGGAAGATTGGAAAAAGGTTCCAACGCACAAGAAATAATTTTTAAAAGGTTCGCCCATATGATTTCCAGAAGGGAAACCTTCAATTTGCCGAATACGATCACCATGCTGCGAATAGCGGTCGTACCTTTTCTATTCTTTTTGCTTGCTGATCCGGGAGAGTTCTGGAGTTTTGTGCTCGCCGTTCTTTTTGTGATTGCCTCCGTAACGGATTTTTTTGACGGTTATATCGCCCGAAAGTATCAACTGATCACGACCATGGGAAAGTTTCTTGATCCGATTGCGGATAAAATCATTGTCAATAGTGCAATGATTTTGCTGATTCCGATCGGCAGGATTCCGGCTTGGATTGTCGCCATCACGATCATTCGCGATTTGATCGTTGATGTGATTAGAAGCATTGCATCATCGGAAGGCGTTTATATTCAAGCCAGCCGTTTAGGCAAGCAAAAGACAGTGGCGCAAATCATTGCCGTCACGGCCCTGATCATTCATTATCCTGTCTTTGGAATAAATGCGCATATCGTCGGCACGATTGTCTTATATGTGGCTTTTCTCCTTACGGTTTATTCGGGGAGTGATTATTTCGTAAAAATGATCAAAAGCCTAGAAAAATAAATAATTGCATTTCATATATTTCAGGTTCATATTTTTATTGACAAGAAACATCGATTTGGTATAGACATCAGCGGCTTTTGATGAGCGGGCGTAACTCAGCGGTAGAGTGCTACCTTGCCAAGGTAGACGTCGACGGTTCAAATCCGTTCGCCCGCTCCATTTTATTTTCTCAGGCGGCATAGCCAAGTGGCTAAGGCAGCGGTCTGCAAAACCGTTATTCCCCGGTTCAAGTCCGGGTGCCGCCTCCATTTTTTTTCAACTCCATTTAAACCCAGCAAGATATATTTTTAAATGTATAATATTGTTGAATATTTATTGGGCATCTCAAAAAGCACTATTTTTCTCTTAATCAAAAACAAAAAAACGATTGATTCTTGACTATGAGTTATAAAAATGATATAATAACACTTCGTTATGAAAAAGAAGGAATCTAAAAAAATGTTTAAAGTTGGTGATTTGGCCGTTTATCCGGCTCACGGCGTCGGTGTGATTGAAGCCATCGAAAGCAAAGAAGTGATGGGGAAAAAACAATCCTTTTATGTCATGAAAATTATGGGCAATGGCATGAAAATCATGATTCCCACCATGAGCGTGAAAGCCGTCGGTTTGCGTGAGATCATCATGGAGAAAGAAATTCCCAAAGTATACGAAATTCTTCGAAACAAGGATGTGACTATCGACAAGCAGACTTGGAATAAGCGTTACCGCGAATACCTGGAGAGAATCAAAACCGGATCGGTTTTTGAGATTGCCGGCGTGTTAAGAGATTTATTTATTTTAAAAAGTGACAAAAATCTTTCTTTTGGCGAAAGAAAGATGATGGATACTGCGAAAAACCTGCTGGTCAAAGAACTTTCTATTGCGACAAACTCCAAAGAATCCGAAATAGAAAATACGCTTCAAAAAATATTCACGGTTCAATAAAAGCCATTTTGCTCTTTGAAAATTTTAAATGGATTCCTATCTTTCTGAAACAGATAAACTGATGTAACCTCCCCATTTGTTGTTGTTCAATTTATCATCATTATTTTTATTTGAGATTTATTTCATTTTAAGGAGGTGAGATAATTGGTTATAAAGATTATACTGCTGTTGGCATGTTCCGTAAGCGGCCTCTTCATTGCGTACCATATATCCCCCAATGACAATTTTATTTATCTTAAATTATTGGCCGGTTTTATTCTGGGTTCTTTTCTTGCCTTGTTTGTCATCCTTGTTGAAAGAGAAATCAGAAAGTTCCCCATTAAGAAAATAATCGGCTCGATATGCGGATTGCTTGTAGGTTTGCTGATTGCCTTAATCCTTGGTTTCGGCTTGAACATGACAAGTCGTGCCCATAATAGTCTTGAGATTCTACCTTGGATTTATCTGCTTGTGCTGGGAATTTTAGGTTACCTTGGAGCCGTTTTGGGATTTCAAAAAGCCGACGAAATCAATTTGCCCGGCAGTGAAAACATGGCCAGCCAGGACTACCGGATTTTGGATACCAGTGTCATTATTGAAGGCAGAATTGCCGATATTTGTGACACCGGGTTCATTGAGGGTAATCTGATTGTCCCCCGTTTCGTATTGAATGAACTGCAGCTGATTGCCGATTCATCCGATTCCATGAAAAGACTTAGGGGAAGACGCGGCCTGGACATCCTCAACCATCTGCAGAAAAGTTCAAATGTGAGCATTGAAATTGTTGATTATGATTTTCCCAAAATCAAGGGCGTGGACGCCAAACTGGTCGCGCTGGCCAAACAGCTCAACGGCAAATTGATTACCAATGATTATAATCTGAACAAAGTTGCGGAGTTGCAAGGAATTCGTGTGCTGAATATCAACGAATTGGCGAATGCGATGAAACCCGTTGTCCTTCCCGGGGAACAGATGACGGTCAAAATCATCCGGGAAGGCAAAGAACCCGGTCAGGGCGTGGCCTATCTTGACGATGGCACCATGATCATTGTGGATAACGGTCAAAAATTGATCAATATGAATGTCAAAGTCACTGTCACTAGCGTTTTGCAGACAACGGCAGGGAGGATGATTTTTTCCGAACTGAAAGAGGTTATCACTTGAAGAAGAATTTTGCTTTGGTTTTGAAGCCCGTGAAAATATTTCACGGGCTTTTTTCTATGAGTTTATTTATTTTATTAAAGATGATATTAATAATATAATATATTAAAAAAATATTTCGTGATTGAGCGGATTATGAAAACGGTAGCCATCATTCCTGCCGGCGGTATGGGAAAGAGATTTCAGTCGCATGTGGCCAAGCAGTTCCTCTTATTAAATGGGATGCCAATATTGGTTCATACTCTTAAAACTTTTCAGGCATCAAATCTCATTCACGAAATTATTTTAGCTTTGCCCTCCGAAGACATTGTTCCGGTAAGATCAGAACTGATAGAAAAATATGGTATCTCAAAAATAACTTCTGTTGTGGCGGGCGGTCAAGAGCGGCAGGATTCGGTCAAGCATTGCTTGGATAGCTTGACAAAACCTTGCGACTGGGTAATCGTCCATGATGCGGTCAGACCGTTCGTGACGGGTGAATTGATCCAAAAGGTTTTGGAAGGAGCCCAAGAAACCGGAGCAGTAACTTGCGGTGTGCCGGTGAAAGACACTTTAAAAGAAACCCATCATGCAGATGTTGTTTTGAAAACGGTATCCCGGAATAATTTATGGCTGACGCAAACACCTCAGGCTTTCAGCTGGGAGATTCTCAAATCGGCCTATCAAAAGGCTTATGCGGAAAAATTCTACGGGACGGATGACGCATCCTTAGTCGAGCGATCGGGCAAAAAGGTGAAGATGGTGCCGGGACTTTATGAAAATATAAAAATTACCACAAAAGAAGACATGAGAATTGCCGAAGCGCTGATGATGCAAAGAAACCCCATTAATTTTCGTACGGGCATTGGATATGACAGTCATCGACTGGTCAGCGGCAGAAAATTCATCCTGGGCGGCGTGGATATCCCTTTTGATAGAGGATTGGAGGGTCATTCCGATGCCGATGTTTTGCTTCATGCCGTCTGCGACGCCATCTTGGGAGCCGCAGCTCTCGGGGACATCGGCAGGCATTTTCCCGATAACGACTCCCAGTATCGAAACATCTCCAGTCTCGTTCTGCTTGAAAAGGTAAATGAAATGGTTAAAGCTAAAAATTTTTTCATCAATCACATTGATGTCACCGTTTTGATGGAAGAGCCCAAACTTGCCCCTTATGCCGATCGGATCGTTTCCAATATCTGCCGTGTTCTCCACCTTCCGGGAGGTTGTGTGAATATCAAAGCGAAAACAAACGAGACGATGGGTTTTGTCGGAAGACAAGAGGGCGTGGCCGCGTTTGCTGTCTCGACACTGTTGGAGAAAAGAAAAAAATGACAGCGAAACCTCGTGTGAGATTCGCGCCGTCTCCCACAGGCGAACTGCATGTGGGCAATGCGCGAACCGCATTATTCAATTGGTTGTTTGCCCGTCATTTTCGCGGGACATTTATCCTGCGCATTGAGGACACGGATGAATCCCGCAGCCATTTGTCTTATCAAAATAGTTTGCTTGAAGATTTAAAATGGCTCGGCTTGGATTGGGAGGAAGGTCCCGATAAGGAGGGTCTTTATGGACCATACAAACAAAGCGAAAGGCTACACATCTACAAAGATCACCTCAAGCTCCTTCTGGAAAAAGATCTGGTTTATCCTTGTTACTGTACGGAGGCGGAGCTAGAAGAGGAGCGTCAGAACCTGATATTAAGCAAGAAAATGCCCCGTTATATGGGAAAATGCAGGGTGCTAACTGCCGCGGAGAGAGAAAAGAAAGAAGCGGAAGGAAAAAGGCCCACGTACCGTTTTAAGATTCATCCTCAGTCAATTGAATTTAACGATTTGATTCGCGGACCGATGAAGTTTGAAGCGGATACCATGGGGGACTTTATCGTCATCCGCTCGAATGGCATGCCGGCTTACAACTTTGCCGTGGTGATTGATGATCATTTGATGAACATCACTCATGTTATCCGGGGAGAGGATCATTTATCTAATACGGCTTTGCAAATGATGCTTTATCGTGCGTTCGATTTTACACCGCCGAAATTTGCCCATCATTCTTTGATATTAGGAAAGGATCGCTCCAAACTCAGCAAACGCCATGGCTCAGTCACCGTCGGTGAATTTCGCAAACAGGGTATTTTGCCGGAGGCCCTGTTGAATTATCTGGGCTTGCTGGGCAGTTCCTTTGCCGATGCAAGGGAGATAGTATCTAAGGATGAAATGATTGCAGAATTCCGTCTGGAAAAAGCCTCTAAAAGCGGAGCTGTTTTTGATGAAGAAAAATTGTATTGGTTGAACGCTCACTATATTAGAAAATGTCCGTCAGATGTTTTGCTGGAAAAAATGAAGCCGTTTTTGAAAAAATTTGACTTGGAATTGAATGCGGTGACTTCAGAATGGCTGATAAATGTGATCAGTCTGATCAAGCATGAGTTGACGACCCTTTCTGAAGTTGCCGATCATATCGACATTTTTTTTGATGATCAATATCAGATTACGACAGAAGCAAAAATGTATTTGGAAAATGAACCCGCCAGGATGGTCATTCGGGAATTCAGCCGCTATCTGCAAAACGCACAAGGCGAAGAATCGGATATCTATGCGTCAGCTATTAAACACTGCAGGGACATTACGAAGAAGAAAGGAAAAGAATTGTTCATGCCTATCAGGGCGGCCCTGACGGGCAGGCTATATGGGCCGGAATTGGATAGGCTCTTTGTGATTCTGGGAAAGGAAACCGCCTTGAAACGACTGAAGCCTTTCACCGCTTAAGCGTTCTGTATTTTTTTATGATCGAATGATAGATTATCACATTGAACAAGATAACCGCTGTTCCGAGAATTTGTTGAATGAAAGGCGTAATTGTTGCCGGATAGATAATCGGCAAAAGGTACTTTTCGATAAAATCCCCGCTGTAAACGTTCTTTCCCGCTAAATCGCGAAAATAATTTTCCAGCGGCGTAAGAGGACAGATCCAGCCACGTAATTCAACAAGAGCGCCCCAAACAACCGCCGGCAGATGCACCCAAGCTAATTTAGGCCAGCGGAGAACCAGTACGCCGCCCATCACGACAAATAAAATGAACAAAAAATGGATGATGACAACGATATCGGCAATTATGCTATACACATCTTGCTTGGCTCCAAGCGGATTTATTTGGGCAGCCAGCCGATGCCCTTGGCGTGCAGGCTCTGGATATAGAGTCTATCCTCGGTTTCAGTGACACCCGTGGTTTCCGGATACTTGCCGCTGGGGTCCTGCAGGTCGACGACCACCGTGCCGTCTTCGGTAAAGGCAAAAACATGCCCATAGGGTTTGGGCACAGGCCATAAAAACGTTGGCAGCCGATAAGTCAACTTGCGTATGAAAGGAGACGATGTGATGGTTATTCTTTCAATAGCCGGATTGCGCGGTTTGGCGAAACCGAGCCATATTTTTCCATTTAAACCCCTCGATAAATTGTCAGGATAACCCGGCAGATTTTCGAAAAAGACACGGGCGGATTCGCTGGGGCGGTTGAGATCCCAGTCATGAAGATTCACGGAAATCTTCCAGACGCGGTACTTCCCGGTTTCATTGACATAGAGCCACTGTTCATCATCACTTAAAGCTACGCCGTTGGCGAAACTTAATCCTTTGGCCACCACGCGGGTTGCTTTCCTTACCGGGTCATATTCCAAGATGCGCCCGGTTGAACGCTGTTCTAAAATATCAATCATGCTGGCCTTGAATACGCCGCCCCAGTCTTTAGGAGCAAAACGAGCGGAAGCGTCACTGAAATAGATTTTGCCGGATTTGGCCACCGCCACTGCGTCCGCGTAGCGGATAGGATCTCCATTGACTTGATCGGTCAGGATGGTTATTTTTTTTTCGGGACTGATGGAGATGAGACCATGATCAACATCAGCGGCAATGATATTTCCCCGAGCGTCAAAATCGAAGCCCAAGACATGTCCGTTTGTTTTGACGAAAATTTCTTGATCCGTGCCGTCCGGATTCATTCTGAGAATGTTGCCGCTGGCGACCGTGGTATAAAGCTTGCCGTCTTTTCCCATTACGATTTGTTCCGGTCCTTGCTCGTTAACAAGCGGGATGATATTCAAGTCGGCAAGTTTGTTGTTCGCAGCGTGGGCACCCGTGTATCCTGTGGAAACAGGCGGAATCCATTGCACGGGATCAATCGGCACGGGCCAGAGCGTCAAATAGGCCATCATCAAAACAAACACCAAGACAATTGCGGACAATATTTTTTTCATAAAACTTTATCCTCCATTACGGGTTTGTTTATTTGAAAAATATGATCCTAAAGAGGAATGTTATTGTGCTTTTTGCGTACCCTGCTTTCTTTTTTGTCTTTGAGCGCGTTCAGAAGCGCAATGATTCGTTTTCGGGTGTTACGGGGAACTATGATTTCATCGATAATACCCATTTTTGCAGCAAAATATGGATTGTAAAACTGCTTTTCATAAGCCGCAACCAGTTCGGTTCTTTTGGCAGCGGGATCGTCGGCATTAGATATGTCATGCCGATAAATGATGTTGCAGGCGCCTTCCGCACCCATGACAGCAATTTCAGCAGTGGGCCAAGCCATTACGTAATCGGCGCCGAGCTGTTTGCTGCACATGCCGATATAGGCTCCGCCGTAGGCCTTACGGGCAATCACTGTAATTTTGGGAACCGTCGCCTCGGAATAGGCGTGAAGAAGTTTCGCACCATGACGAATGATGCCCGCCCATTCCTGATGGGTTCCCGGCATATAACCGGGAACATCCGTAAAGGTCAGCAAGGGGATGTTGAAAGCGTCACAAAAGCGGATGAAACGCGACGCCTTATCCGAGGCATTGACGTCCAGAACACCGGCTGCAAAGCGTGGATTATTGGCTATCACGCCGATCGGCTTTCCCATGAGTCGAATAAAAGCGATAATGATATTGGGCGCCCAATGTTCGAGTAGTTCGAATATTTCCCCGTTATCGGCTATCATTCTTACAATTTTCTTCATGTCATAGGCGCGGTTGCCTTTATCAGGAATGATTTTGTCCAATTCGTTGCAAGTTCTTTCCGCGTTATCCTCGCTGTGGAGAACAGGGGGCTCTGCGCTGCAATTGTCCGGCAAAAAAGACAGCAGCTTTTTTATCTTTTCCAAGCATTCAGCATCGCTGTCCGCAACGACATGACAGACACCGCTTTTGGATGCGTGTGCAAGCGCGCCGCCAAGTTCATCATGCGTCACATCCTCGCCGATGACCGTTTTGATGACGTCAGGACCCGTGATGTACATGAAGCTGCTTCCTTTTACCATAAACACCCAGTCAGCGAGTGCCGGCGAATAAACAGCCCCGCCGGCCGTGGGGCCCATGATGGCGGTAATTTGCGGGATATAACCGGAGGCGATGGTGTTACGGTAAAAAATTCCGCCATAGCCTTCCAACGAAGGGACGCCTTCTTGAATGCGCGCGCCACCGGAATCATTCAGGGCGATGAAGGGCTTGCGCGCGGCAATTGCCATATCCATGACTTTCCAAATTTTCTTTGCATGCATTTCCCCGAGACTGCCGCCGGCGCTTGTAAAATCTTGAGCGGCGGCAAAGACTGTGCGGCCATTGATGCAACCAAAACCGGTGATAACTCCATCAGCGGGAATTTCTTTTTGGTCCAATCCGAAAAGGTTTGAGCGGTGTTCAACAAAGAGCTGCACTTCCTGAAAGGAGTCTTTGTCAAAAAGCTTATTCAATCTTTCCCTGGCTGTTAGTTTATTTAAGGCATGCTGTTTCCTGATCTGCTGTTCGCCGCCCATTTGATGCAATTTCTCATGTTTTCTTTCCAATTCTTCAATTTTTGACTGGGTACTTGAATGTTTCAAGTCTTCGCTCATAGAGGATCTCCATAAAATATAAAATTGCTTTTCGAGCCGTTGCTAATGAGGAATGTTTGTAACCGAATTTTTGTAATTTTATCTTTTTTAAAGCAAAACAGCAAGTCAAAATAATAAATAAAATGCTTTATTTTTTTGCTAAAAACAAATAAATTACTCAAAAATTTTATTTAGAAATGCGCAACATTAAAATCATTTTAGAATATGACGGAACCGCCTACTGCGGTTGGCAGCGGCAAAAGAACGGCAAGAGCATTCAACAGGTTTTGGAAGAGGCCGTTGGTTTGATTACCGGTGAAAAAGTCACGGTAACAGCGGCAGGTAGAACAGACGCGGGTGTGCATGCCTTGAATCAAGTGGCGCATTTCAAGTGCAAAAGCGGATTGCCGGTTCATAAATTATTGGCGGGCATCAATAGTGTTCTGCCGAAAGATGTCGTTTTAAAAAGACTCAATGCGGTTTCAGAGGATTTTCATTCGTTGCGGGACGCCAAAGGGAAAATCTATGTTTACAGAATCTTCAACAAGAGATTTCGACCGGTATTGGGAAGAAATTACCTTTGGCATGTGCCTTATGCCTTGGACATTGAAAAAATGAAAAGGGCTTCAGTTGCTCTTTTGGGAAGACATGATTTTTCATCTTTTTGCGCAGCAGGAACGGATGTGAAGGATTGTGTCAGAATGATAAAATCAATAAAGATTAGGAAAAAACCCGGCGGTGTCCTAGAGATACAATTAGAGGCCGGAGGATTTTTGAGACATATGGTCAGGAACATAGTAGGAACCTTGGTTGAGGTCGGAAGAGGCAAGATACCGCCGGATGAAATGAAAAAAATTCTTGACGCAAAAGACAGGAATGTTGCAGGGCCGACCGCTCCGGCGCAGGGATTGCTTCTGAAGGAGGTCCGATACTAAAATGAGAATATTACTGCTGGGTCATCAAGGGATGCTGGGGAGCGATCTGATGCAGAAATTTTTTCTGGACCACGAGGTTGTTGGAATGGATAAGTCTGAAATTAATATCGTGTCCGCCGAAGAATGCAGAAATGCGGTGAAAGAAACAGCCCCTGATATCGTGATGAACGCTGCGGCGTATACGCATGTCGATGGTTGTGAAACGGACAAGGAAATGTGTTTTGCCGTCAATGCGGAGGCTGTCAGAAACATCGCGCTGGCGTGTCAGAATCAAAATATTCCTCTGGTTCATTTCAGTACGGATTATGTCTTTGACGGAAAATCGAAAAGTCCCTACAAAGAAAATGATTCCTGCAATCCCATCAATGTTTATGGTGAATCCAAATTAAAGGGGGAACGTTATCTGCAGGCCATCACGGAAAACTATCTCTTAATCCGAACATCTTGGTTGTTCGGGCACAGGGGGAAGAATTTTGTTGAGGCCATTCTGGAAAAAGCAGAAGCTAAAAACTATATTAAAGAAACGTTGGAAAACAAAAAAGCATCACCCACCAAACCATCCACTATCGAAGTGGTGGATGACCAGGTAGGTTCTCCCACCTATACCAAGGATTTGGCGGCGGCGGTGGATTTGCTGCTTAAAAACAATGCCAGGGGTGTTTTTCATGTCACCAACAGAGGAACATGCAGCTGGCATCAATTTGCCGTTCAAATCCTTAAAGAAGCAGGTTTTGAGAACATCAAAGTAATTCCAATCAAATCAGACATGCTCAAAAGACCGGCTCAACGCCCCTTGTATAGCGTTTTGAGTTCTCAAAAATTTATCAATACGACGGGAAAGGCGATGCAGCCATGGCAGCTGGCCCTCCAGGAATATCTGAAAAACCGCAGAGGATGAAAAAAATCAGAGGAGGCTATATTTTAATATTCTTGACAGTTTATGTCATCTCGGTTATTTTTTAAAAGTAGAAAAAACAAACAAAGGAGAAAAAGCATGTTCAAGAAAATATTGATCAGGTGCGTTGTTTTGGTATTGATGCTTTTACCCTCACTGAGTTTTGCGGCAGATCAGCAAATGAAAGAACATAAAGTGGTGAAAGGAGACACGCTGTGGGATCTGTCCGGAAAGGAATTAAAGGATCCTTTTCTATGGCCGAAGATATGGGAAGTCAATAAATGGATAGCTGATCCGCATTGGATTTATCCTGGTCAAATCATCAAGATCCCCGTTTATCTGCTTATAAAAGATGAAGAAAAAGAAGCCGCCAAGGAATTGTCGGAGCCTTTGGAAGAACCGGTTAAAGAGACCGCTAAAATGATCAAACAGCCGCTGGTCAATAAAAATATCATAATAGCAAGCGGCTATCTTTCTGAAGATATTCCCCATGCAGGAAAAATCATTGATTCGCCGACGGGGCAGCAATTGTTCGGTGATCAGGATGAAGTTTATGTCGAGATGGAACAGCCCGTTAAGGACGGTGATAAATTTTACATCATCAAAGCGTCAGGTCCCGTTCAGCATCCGATAACGGATCAAAATTTAGGCTACATCATAAGAATAAACGGCGTAGCTGAAATTTTTAAAAACTACGCTGGCGATACCATGGCAAGAATTACAAAGTGTTTCCGCGAGATCAATAAAAACGACGTGCTTATTCCCTATTATGAAGTGGATGTTCCCCTGACCGCCGGGACATTTCGGAATCCTGATTTCAATGGCATGATATTGGCGTCTACAAGCCAAGCGGTGTATGATTCCATGATGGATGTTGTCTATATTGACAAAGGCTGTAAGGATGGAATTCAAGTCGGTGATAAATTCAGAACGTATGATGTGGGAAAAAGAGCTGTTCAAAACGGCGTTATTCAGGTTATCGGTTGCCGGGATCATACATCGACGGCTATTATAGAGTCTAGCAGGTCGCCTGTCTTTCCTGGAAATATTTATTCCAACATGGATAGAAGATAACAAAAAAACCGCGGGAATTTCCCCGCGGTTTTTTTCCTCAGGAAATCAGCAAAAAATTTTAATAAATTGATTAGAATTACATTCTAACGCGTCGAATTATATAAAAAATTATATAGAATAGGCAATTGACATAAGCATTTATATTTTCTATAGTTTACAATGAGATTCACAAAAATAAAAAAATGCCATTTGGTTGATACATGATCACAAAGAACAGCATAATCGAGAGCGGATCGAATTATTCTATCCTTTTAAAGAAGCTGAATCTGGTGGATTTTAACGCCATTTATAATTTGACCACGCAATTTGTGAACAATCAGCCAAAAGAAGCCCAGGAAAAACTTCACAAAAGAATGAAAGACGGATTGTTGCCGGTAGGTTCAGAGCCGGAAATGTCCATGTCCATGTTGTATTATGGAAAAAGGAATTACGAGAAATTACTCAAAGCCCTCGTGTATATTCCCGACCCCTTTTTTGACCATGTTGTTGAAGTGATTGATTATGGTTGCGGTCAGGCGATAGGAGTTATTTCTTATTATGATTATCTTTTGCTAAAAAACAAAGCATTAATCTCTTCGGTGAAGCGTATTACTTTAATCGATCATTGCGAATCATTGTTGAGGCGCGCAGCGCTGAATTCCCAGACCTTGTTTCCGGATGCGGAAATTCATACAATATTGAGGAAAATCGATGATCTGTCGATTAAGGATTTGATCAGGGACAATGCCACAGCGAAACTCCATATTTTTTCTGATATTCTGGATAATGAGTCTTTTTCTTTGGAGCTTCTGGCGGAAGTCATCAAAACGCGCTTTTTTGGATTCAGTTCCATCAATCAATTCGTTTGTGTCAGTCCTTGTCCTGGACCGGATCATCCTAAGACAAAGCGGCTCAATGTCTTCCAAAGTCTTTTTAATACAGAACAAAGTTTCAGCGAAGACATTGAAGCCGGTCAATGGAAAGAGGACTGGTCATATTCTTTAAGAGTCTTTCAATCCCGGCTGGACGTTCAAAAACAAGAGCAAGAAATTTCAGAATCACCAAAAGAGTCCCCATTTCAAGAAATAGAAATGCCCAGGGAGTTGACACCTGAAACAGCGGAAACGATGACGGAACAGGCGCCCAAGGATGCCGAAACGCATTACAGCCTCGGCGTAATGTACGAATTTGGAGATGGTGTCCAACAGGATGACGAGGCGGCAATTAAGAATTACCTTGAGGCAGCAGAAAAAGGTCACAAAATTGCGCAATTTAACCTGGGGCTGATGTATCTTTACGGCGAAGGAGTTCGGCAGGACGATGTTGAAGCGGCAAAGTGGTTCAAAAAAGCCGCAGAACAGGGAGATGCCGGCGCTCAATATACTCTAGGCTGGATGTATGACAAAGGAAAGGGAGTACCACAGGACGATTCAGAGGCCGTAAAGTGGTATAAATTGGCCGCTGAACAGGGTGATGAGGGCGCTAAAAACAATCTTAGAGAGGTTTATAACAGAATAGGTTTGGCTGGCAGTGAAATTATAGAAGAAAAAACTGAAAAAGAGTCGGCGAAGAAAGCAGAAAAGAAACCAAAGAAAAAAGTAAAAGAAGAAGTAAAAGAAGAAGTAAAAGAAGAAGTAAAAGAAGAAGTAAA
>DAOSZO010000001.1:0-96361 GCA_035382085.1 Smithella sp. | reverse complement strand
AGAAGAAGTAAAAGAAGAAGTAAAAGAAGAAGTAAAAGAAGAAGTAAAAGAAGAACCCCTGACCGTTGTTGACGAAAAAGACATCGAATCGTATCGTATCGCGGCGCAAGAAGGAAATCCCGAAGCGCTAAATAAACTTAAATCGTTGTGCCGTCTGGGCAATCCGGCTGCCCAATTTAATCTTGCCTTAATGTACGAGGAGGGCGAAGGCGTTCCTCAAGATTTTGCTGAAGCCTATGCCCTGTATGAGAAATCGGCCCATCAAAATCATCCAGAAGCTCAACTGAACCTGGGTTTAATGTTTCGTTTTGGAAGGGGAAGAAAGAGAGATGATAAGGAAGCAGCCAAATGGTTGCTCAGAGCGGCTAATCAAAATTCGGCCGATGCCCAATTCATTTTGGCTTGTATGTATCAAAGCGGTGAAGGAGTAGCAAAAGACGGCAAAGAAGCCGCTAAATGGCTCGTAAAAGCGGCGCAGCGAAACAATGTCTTGGCTCAATTTACATTGGGCCTGCTTTATGAGCACGGAGATGGTGTAAGGCAAAATTACACTGAAGCGTATAAGTGGTATCTTAAGGCGTCGGAAAAAGGCGAAGCGAGAGCCCAGCTCGCTTTAGCATTGTTTTATGAAAAAGGCATTGCCGTTGAAAAGGATGATTCGGAAGCGCAACGATGGCTCGAGATAGCGTCAAAAAATGGAAATGCCAATGCCCAGCAGATTCTTGATGCAATCAAATCAATACAAAAGACCGATGCCGAAAAGCGCAATAAGGATATCGATGATTATCGAAAAGCAGCCGAGCAGGGTGATACCGTCGCGCAGTTTTATCTTGGATTAAAATATGAAAAGGGACTGGATGTTCCTCGTGATGAGTCCGAAGCCGAAAAATGGTATCGAAAATCGGCGCTGGGAGGAAATGCCAAAGCGCAATGCAATTTGGGAGTTCTTTATGTTGAGGGTAAAGAAATCCATCAGAATGAAAATGAAGCCGTAAAGTGGTTTCAAAATGCTGCGCGACAGGGAAACAAAACCGCCCTGAATAATTTAGTGGCATTAAGCAACAGAGGCAATGCTTTGGCTCAGTTTACATTAGGAGAGCTTTATCTCGATGGACGGGGGGTGACTGAGAATCGAAAAGAAGCGGCACGGTGGTTTAGACAATCGGCACAAAACGGTTACGTCGAGGCGCAATATGCCTTAGGTCTATTGCTCAAAGACAACGACGGCAACCCCACAGACAAACAAGAGGCATTTCAATGGCTGTTAAAATCCGCCGAATCTGGACACTTGAAGGCGCAAAGCCAGATAGGCATGATGTTTTTGCGGGGCGAAGGCATTGAGAAAAACGCCAGTGAAGCAATGAAGTGGTTGAAGATCGCAGCCGAACAGGGAGATGCCGATGCGCAAAAACAAATAGCCTGTATGCTATGGAACGATTGGGATTTAGCGGGAAATGAAGAAGTCTTGTTAATTGTGAAATCGGCGGCGGAAAATGGCCATGCGGAAGCTTCTTGCACTTTGGGGAAAATATATTTGGAGGGAATTGGGGTTGAACAGGATGATGGACAGGCCGCTAAATGGTTTTTATCGGCTGCCGAAAAAGGAAATTCTGACGCGCAGTTCAGCCTGGGGTTGCTCTTAGAAGCTGGCGAAGGCGTCGAACAGGATGATGAGGAGGCCGCTAAATGGTTCTTAAAGTCCGCGCGACAGGGCAATTGTGAAGCCCAATTCAAAATTGGAGAAATGTATCAATTTGGTGTCGGTGTTCCTCAGGATGATAAAGAGGCTTTTCAATGGTTTTACAAAGCCGCCCGGCAGGGCCATGTGCGGGCGCAATGTCATGTGGGCATGAAGTATGAAAAAGGGAAAGGAACCGAAAAAAACGAAGAAGAGGCGGCCAGATTCTATCGAAGCGCCGCTCAACAGGGCAATAAAATTGCGTTTAATAATCTTGTGGGATTGGCCGATAAAGGCAATGCCTTGGCGCAGTTCTTTCTGGGAGAAATGCATGAATCAGGTCTAGGCATTCCGTCGGATCATGTGGAGGCTGTCAAATGGTATCGGAAGGCTGCGGACAGGAATTTTGCCAAAGCGCAGTATTGCCTAGGCTTAATGTATCTCAATGGAAAAGTCGCTCCTTCGGCTGATGAAGAGGCAGTGGATTGGATTCACAAAGCGGCTGTGCAGGGGTTGCTTGAAGCTCAGTATAAGCTGGGAGAAATGTATCAGGAGGGCTTTGGCGTTGAACAAGATGACGAAGAAGCCCTGCAATGGTTCCGTAAAGCGGCTGACAGCGGACACGTTTTGGCCCAGTTTTCTTTGGGAGTTCTTTACTATAATGGCGAGGGAGTTCCCCCAAATTATGTCGAGGCCGCGAAGTGGTTCCGCAAAGCGGCCGAACAGGGATACGCCAAGGCGCAATGCAATCTAGGGATGATGTATCACAACGGAAACGGAGTATCTCAGAATTATGAACAAGCCTTTCACTGGTATTCGAAAGCCGCAGAACAGGGCGTCGCGCTTGCACAGTGCAATCTGGGGATCATGTATCATAATGGAAATGAAGTTCCTCAAGATTATGTCCGGGCGTCTGAATTTTATCATCAAGCGGCCAAGCAAGGGCTGGCGCTGGCTCAATATCTTCTGGGCTTATTATATCTGACCGGCAAAGGAGTTCAAAAAGATGAAGAAAAAGCAAAACAATGGCTTAAAAAGGCGGCTGGTCAAGGTCTTTCAGAAGCCCAATCCAAACTTGATGACATAGAGTTGGCAGAAGATTAAAAAAGACAACACATAAAGCCCATAGAAAAATAGCTTGTTTCTTAAAAAAAAACTATGTGTGAAAAAAGTAGTGCTTTTTTAATTAAAAAAATTGTTTTGCTTTTATGGCGATAAATAATAAAAAAAAGTACGTCATGAATTGAGTGATCACATCGACCATTCCTTATCTTTGTTTTAAAAAAAATTCAGAAAGGGGTAAGGTATATGAGAAAAATAAAATATTTAAGCGTTGTCATGACGTTTTTCTTTTGCTTTTCCTATCCGGTATTCGCAAAAAATATTGACCGGTTGACGAAAGATGCATCCAACATAATTGCCGGGAAAATAAAAAAAATCGAATCATTTTACGAGACGAACAAATGGGGCGACACACTTATTATGAGCGAAGTAAAACTGAAGGTTGAAAAAACCATCAAAGGCACATTGCAGGATGATGTCGTTTTCACCGTAGAAGGAGGAAGGATTGGAGACGTGATGCTTCGGGTTTCGAATATTCCTTTTTTTGAGGAAGGCGACGGGATCATTGTCTACCTCAAGAAAAAAGACAATCATTTCATATATCTAGACAGTGAGAAGATTGACGTGTCAATGGGAAAGGCCAAGCCATCTCCAAAACTATCTTGTTGCAAAACTTTTTCAAAATGGCCCAATCCGTTTGTTTCATTTTATGTGAATCCGAATTCTTTTGACTTGTCGCAAGATTGTATTACGCAACAGATTATTGCCGCGGCTGAAAACTGGAATGAAAAATCGGGAATAAATTTACACTATGAGGGAATAAGCGACCGCGCGACTGTAAATTCAAGCGATGAAAACGTGATTTTCTTTCGGGATGACCCAAGCGGCAGCACGATTGCCGTAACCTACATCTGGTATACGAAAAAAAACGGCATCACGGCGTTTGATATGGTTTTTTACGATTCTTGGGCGTATTTTGATTTGTCCGGGAACTGTTCCGCGGGTTGCAACACCGGTTTTTATCTGCAAACAATCGCCGCCCATGAATTGGGACATGCTATCGGTTTGGATCATAACCGTTGTGCAACGAGCATTATGTATCCCTATGCTTCATATTGCGACAGCGATATTCTTTCCGGAGAAGATGAAGCCTGTGTCCAGAGTTTGTACGGCAATTGATTAAAAGCGCTTAAAAGGGCGACATTATCCAGAGTGATGTTGCCCTCGTTTTTTTTTGTTGAGGTCGGGAATTTATTCGCCGAAGCTTTATTCTGAAAAAATTCTAGTTTGCCCGGCGAGAATAGATCTGCGCGCGATGTAATTGCTTCTTTATGAAATATGCAAAATTATGCTATGTAAAAACCATAGAAGTCTAAACGGACGAAAATAATTCATCGAATCTTTTTTAAGAGGATGAATCATGAAAATACATCTTACAAATCAGGAAATTGTAAAGTTTGCATACGTCACCAAGGAAATCATAGAAAATACATGGGGGCAAAAATTATCCGAAGCCCGGGCGAACTGTTACGTGGAATGTTTTTACACCATTGCGGATCTACTGAGGGAAATGGATGAAAATTATTTAAAGAAGCACCTCCCGCTCGTTCAATTTTTTCTAGAAGGCAAAAGAATTATCCATGAAGATAACCAGCTGAAATGGGAAAAATATTCTGATCAGATCGTACGATGAACCCCTCGATGATAAAGAAAGATATGCTATGAGTGAAAAATTGTGGTGGGATGCCGCGCAGGCTTCAATCAATATGGGCGTTATTCCGATGCCCGTGACCGATACCCTTATTGAGCTGATAAAAACGATTGTTGATGAACGGGAAGCCCGGTTTATTTCTCGGTTGTCGAAACCGATGAATCTGGACGAAATCAGGCAGACAACCGATTTGGCGAATGATGAGTTGGTGGAAATCCTGGAGAAGCTTATGGCAAAAGGTGTCATTACCGGCATCTCCAGCAAGACAACGGGAATTGTCGTGTACAGACTTTTGCCGCCCATTCCCGGTTTGTTTGAATTCACGTTGATGAGAGGCGAAACAACCGCCAGGGAAAAAAAACTCGCGGGGCTGTTTCATAGGCTTTTCCATGAAATTTCAGAAATGGTTCAGATCAATTATGAACCGATTGTCGATTTTCTCAGAACCGTGCCTCCGATCACGAGAGTCATTCCCGTGGAGCAGGAAATCGGACCGGAAAAGGATGATGTTCTGCCCTATGAAGATGTGAGGAAAATCATCGACCGATTTGAAAAAATTGCCGTCTCCACGTGCTATTGCCGTCACGAAAAGGATCTTTTGGGCGATCCCTGCAAGGTCACCCGGGAGAGAGAAAATTGTTTTATCTTCGGTCAGACCGCGGAGTTTGTCATTCAATATCATTTCGGCAGGCCCGTGTCAAAAGAAGAGGCCCTGGCCATTATGAACAAAGCCCGGAACGACGGTCTGGTGCACAAGGCTTTTCACGTCAAGCAAGATATCCGAAACGAGGAATATGCCATTTGCAACTGTTGTCGGTGCTGTTGCGGAACGTTTCAGATTTATCACTTGGGCGGAGCGCCGATGCAGTCCTACAGCTCCTATCTGGCGGTGGCAAAATCCCTCGAATGCACGGGATGCGGGATTTGCTTAGAGAAGTGTCCCATGGAGGCAATTCGTCTGGCGGAAGAAGCCGCCGTGATTGACGAAAAAAAATGCATCGGCTGCGGTGTATGCGCTGATCAATGTCCGGTCTCGGCAATTACATTGGCAAGAACCGGCATCCGGGATGTTTTTGTGCCGCCGCCCAGAAAAAAATCAAAAGCTTAAGGAAAATCAAGTCTTGTCCAATCACATCGTTGTTTTATCCGTAGAAATCGCCAATAAGATAGCCGCCGGTGAAGTGGTGGAAAGACCGGCTTCTATCGTCAAAGAGCTGATAGAAAATTCCATTGATGCCCGGGCGGATGATATCAGAGTAGAACTGAAGGGAGGCGGTTGTCAGGCCATCAAGGTCACGGATAACGGCCTCGGCATCTCTCCGGAGGATGTGACACTGGTGTTTGAAAGACATGCCACAAGTAAGATTCATGCCTTTGAGGATATTTTCAGTGTTATGTCATTCGGATTCCGCGGGGAAGCCATGCCCAGTATCGCTTCTATTGCCCGGGTGGAATTGATGACGAGACGCAAAGATGATTTATCGGGAACAAAAGTGATTGTCGAGGGGGGTCACATCAAAGAAGTTTCGCCCGTCGGTTGTCCGCAGGGCACGCAGGTATCGGTCACGGAAATCTTCGCCCGTGTCCCAGCGCGGCGGAAATTTCTCAAAACGGAACCGACAGAACAGGCCGCCTGCGTGGATGTGATAACGCGACTAGCGCTTGCTCACCCGGAAATCCGCTTTAAAGTGTCGGCTGACGGAAGGGAGGTTTTTGCCGCGCCCGAGACCCGGGCGGCAGCACAGCGAATCGCCATGGTGATGGGTCGTGACTTTGCCGAACATTCTCTGGCCGTTCAGAATCAAAACGACCGATTGTTTCTGACGGGTTTTATCTCCCGTCCCGAATTCACGAAATCCAATTCTAAAAATATTTATTTATTTGTCAACAAACGGTTTGTCAAAGACCCGAGCGTCACGCATGCCGTTTTGTCGGCTTACCGGCAAGTCATTGAACCGCGGCGCTATCCCACGGCAGTGCTTTTCTTGGAGCTTCCGCCGAGCGAGGTGGATGTCAATGTCCATCCGGCTAAGCTGGAAGTCCGCTTTAAAGACACCCGCCATGTTTATGATATGATTTCCAAAACCATCTCGCAGGGGCTTGCCGGGTCGAACGCTTACACGGGATCTTTCATCTATCGTCTCCAGCCGAGTCGGAAAGATTCTTTTTTCCGTTATCCCCGAAAAGAAGAGCCCCCCCCAGACGTGCCTTCCAGTCTGTTCACCAGAAAAAATTTGCAGCAGGCTATTTCGGAGGACTTGGCGAAATGTTCAGGCGTTGCGGAAAAAAATTTCCATTATGAACCGGCGGTGCCTAAATCGGAAGACAGCGTGACTTTTTCTAATCTGAAATACATAGGACAATTAGCGAATTCTTATCTTGTCTTTGAGGGGGATGCCGGTTTGGTCTTGCTGGATCAGCACGCCGCTCATGAAAGAATCATTCTGGAAAAGTTGAGAAACACGGCGCAGCATCATGGTCCCGTTCAGTCACTGCTTTTGCCAGAGCTTGTTCATCTAACGCCGGGAGAATATGCGGTCTTTGAGGAATCCATCGATTGCATAAGGGAAATCGGACTGGATGTTGAAGTATTTGGTCAGGATACCGTGGCGGTGAGATCAACTCCGGCAATGCTTTCTCATGTTCCGGTGAAGGAAATGATATCCGACGTCGTTCAGCAGTTGAAAGAACAGAATCAGGCGCCCTCTATGGAGGACAGGAAAGATAAAATTATGGCCTCTCTGGCCTGTCGGGCCGCCATCAAAGCCAATCACGTCCTTTCTCCGGAGGAAGTGCGCGCCCTGTGCCGGGAACTGGATGAAATGCCTTTTCGTCTGACCTGTCCGCACGGTCGGCCGGTGTTTATCAGTTTTTCGCTATCAGAAATCGAGAGGATGTTCAAAAGGAGATGAGAAAAAAAGTCAAAAAGACGCCGCTGGTCATCATCAATTCGCCGACAGCCACAGGCAAAACGAAACTGGCCATCGAATTGGCCCTCGAGTTTCAGGGCGAAATCATCAATGCCGATTCCCTGCAGGTTTACCGCTACCTGGATATCGGAACGGCAAAGCCCACGCCGCAACAGCGACAGGCGGTCAAGCATCATTTGATCGACATTGTGGATCCGGATGAAGAGTACAACGCCGCCTTGTTCGCCCAGCATGCTAGAGTGGTTATTAACAATTTGGGAAAATTAAAGAAGCCGGTCTTCGTGGTGGGGGGAACCGGCTTGTATATCAAGGCGCTGCTCAGGGGAATCATTGCCACGCCGCCGGTTGATCAGACCATCCGGAACCATTACCGGAGTCTGCGCGACAGTCGCGGCAAGCCATATCTTTTTGATATGCTCCAGAAGCGCGATCCCGTTGCCGCCGGAAAAATCAATCCCAATGACTCGGTGCGGGTGATCAGAGCCCTGGAAGTTCTGGATCAAACCGGCGAATCTATTGCCGTTATGCAGCAGGAACATGCATTCACGGATTCGCCTTTTGTTTCTTACAAAGTGGGCCTATCCGTCGACCGGGAGGATTTGAAGCGGCGGATCATCGCCCGAACGGAGAGGATGATTGACGACGGTCTTCTGGAGGAAGTGGAAAAGATTTTGGATATGGGATATCCAGAGAGCCTCAAACCCTTGCAGTCCCTCGGCTACAAGCAGATGATCGGTTTTCTGCGACATCGGTATAAATGGGATGAAGCCATTGAACTGATCAAACACGACACTTGGCGATATGCCAAGCGGCAAATGACATGGTTTGGGGCAGATAAGGAAATCCATTGGTTTGAACCGGATGCCATAGGAGAAATCAGAAAAAACATTAAAAAATTCCTAAAAAATAACAATTATTTATAAGCATAAAAGGATTGCAATATTTCTTGACTTGATAAGATTCTAAAGATAATTATACAAAGAAACTTGATGATGCCGGCATGATGAAAAAAAACAGAGAAAATTATTATCGATTCATCTTTTGCATTTTTGTTTTGTTGGTCATTTCAGCATGCGGTAAAAAGGCCCTGACGCCAACAAGTCAGTTGGATACGCCTGGACATCATGTTTATACGGGACTTAAATTGCTTGAATTGGGAAAGTATTCCGATGCCAAAAGAGAATTTCAAATGGCTTCAAAAATTGATCCTCTTTATTCCAAATCTTATACCGGCATGGCTCTTGTTCAAATGGCTATGGGAAACCCGGCATTGGCATGGGAAAATTTGGATTTGGGATTAAAGAGTGTTCGTTCTGAAGAAGACAGGTTGTTTGTCAATGTAGCCAAAATTCGATATCATACCTTTCAAAAGTCTGAAGCAAACTGGCTGGATCTGTCCAAAAAACAATTTGAAGAAGCCATTGCTTTGGATTCCAAGCACGCTCCGGCCTATTATTATATGGGTTTGGCATATAAAGAAGCTCTGGAATTTGATCTTGCGGCACAAATGTTTGCGAAAGTCATGGACCAAAAAACCGAACATATGACTGACGCAAAAGAACAGACAGACTTTTTGGAAAAAGTAAAATCTCTGAAACCTCAATCAACAGCAGCGAAAAGGATTGCCCTCAAAGAACAGATTTCAAGAGCCGATACAGCAGCGCTTCTTGTCGAGGAATTAAAAATAAAGGAAATTTATCCCAAAGCGTCCGAGCCGTTAAAGGAGGAGGTGACACTTATCGGAAAAAAGGTGGAAGAAAATATCTCCGCCGATGTTTTGGATCAGGTAAAAGAAGAGCCAAAAGACACTGCTTCGGTGCAGAGTGCCGAAATGCCGTCAAAAGCAAAGGCCAAAGATATCTCCAATCATTTTTTCCGGAAGGAAATTGAAGAGATACTGGAATTGAAAGTGGTCGGTCTGCAAAATGATTCTCGAGGCAATTTCAAACCGGATGAGGTGATCTCCCGGGGAGAACTTGCAGTCATTTTGGAAGACGTCTTAACAAAAGTAACCGGTGAGAAAGATTTGGCAGCGGTTTACGTCAGCTCCAAATCACTTTTTCCTGATGTTCCTTCTGATATGCCTTATTTCAAATCCATCATTGCTGTGTCTTCACAAGATATTATGGAGGCAAAAAATCTTCAAACAAAAGAATTTGCGCCTTTGAAACCAGTAACAGGTCTGGAGGCTATTTTGATTATGAATAATTTAAAGAAAAAACTTAAGTCAAAATAAAAAACACTTGAAAATAAAGAAAAAAGAGGGCGAAAGCCCTTTTTATTTATATTTGAAACAGGAGAGAGAGAACATCATATGATTAAACGAGAATTAGCCAAGGCTTTTGAACCAGCTGAAGCCGAAAATAAAATATATGAATACTGGTTTGAAAACGATTTGTTCAAAGCAGAGGATAAGAGTGACAAACCGCCTTTTTCCATTGTTATTCCGCCTCCAAATGTGACGGGAATGTTGCATATGGGCCACGCACTCAACAACACGCTGCAGGATATTATCATCCGCTTTAAAAGAATGCAGGGCTATAACACGCTGTGGATGCCCGGGACCGACCATGCGGGCATCGCCACGCAGAACGTCGTGGAACAGCAACTGCTCAAAGAAGGAACTTCCCGTCATGAACTGGGACGAGAAAAATTTGTAGCGCGCGTCTGGGAATGGAGGGAAAAATACGGAGGAGTGATTATTAATCAGTTGAAAAGGCTGGGCTGTTCCTGCGACTGGAAAAGAGAACGTTTCACAATGGACGAGGGCCTGTCCCGTGCCGTTCGCGAAGTATTTGTGCGCCTGTATCATGAGGGCCTGATTTATCAGGGAGACTACATTGTCAACTGGTGCCCGAGATGTCACACGGCCATTTCCGATTTGGAGGTTGAATTCAAGTCCGATGCAAGTTTTCTCTGGAATCTGCGTTATCCCATGGAGGATGGTCGGGGCGAAATCATCGTGGCCACAACCAGACCGGAGACCATGCTCGGAGACACAGCGGTAGCCGTCCATCCGGAGGATAAAAGATACGCGGATAAAGTGGGCAAATACGTTATTCTGCCGCTCATGAACAGAAGAATACCGATTATTGCCGATGAGTATGTAACGATGGATTTCGGTTCGGGAGCCGTCAAGATCACCCCCGGTTCAGATCCCAATGATTTCGCCATGGCTCAGCGGCATCATCTCGAGATTATTTCCATCATGGACGGCCACGGGATCATCAACGAGCATGGCGGTGTGTATCGGGGTCTGGACCGGTATGAGGCGCGAAAGAAAGTTCTCGCAGATTTGGAGAAGGGAGGATATCTTGTCAGCACCGAACCCTATGTGCACAATGTCGGCCAGTGTTACCGCTGCAAAACGGACATTGAACCCATGGTTTCCAAGCAGTGGTTTGTGAAGATAAAACCATTGGCCAAGCAGGCCATCGCGGCGGTTGTGAAGGGAAAGACAAAAATCATTCCGAAAACGTGGGAAGCGACATATTTTGACTGGATGAACAATATCAGGGACTGGTGCATTTCCCGTCAACTTTGGTGGGGGCACCGGATTCCCGTCTGGTATTGTCAGACCTGCGGCAAGGTCATCGTTTCGACGTCAGAACCGGACAAATGCCCTGAATGCTCCGGAACGTCACTGAAACAGGACGAGGATGTTCTTGACACATGGTTCAGCTCGGCCTTGTGGCCCTTTTCCACTTTGGGCTGGCCGGAAAAAACACCAGCACTGGAAACTTTTTATCCGACCTCCCTGCTCATCACCGGTTTCGACATCTTGTTTTTCTGGGTTGCCCGGATGATGATGATGGGCCTTTACGTCATGAAGGACGTGCCCTTCAGGCATGTTTACCTGCACGCGCTCGTGCGGGATGAGAAGGGCGAAAAAATGAGCAAGTCCAAGGGGAACATCATTGATCCGCTTTTGATGATTGACCGCTTCGGCGCTGACGCTTTTCGTTTTACGCTAGCCGCTTATACGGCGCAGGGCCGGGACGTGCGTCTCTCCGCGGAAAGGATTGAAGGCTACAAGTTTTTCGTCAATAAAATCTGGAACGCATCCAAACTGACATTCACCAACCTTGCCGATTACGATGAATCCCTGCCGTCGATGGTTTCTGATTCACTGCCGGATCAATGGATCAAGGCAAAACTCAACCATGCCATTGATGAAGTAACCTTGGGCTTGAACGAATACCGTTTCAACGATGCCGCCGCGGCTGTTTATCGTTTCATCTGGCATGAGCTGTGCGACTGGTACCTGGAGTTGACAAAACCCGTCTTTAACGGGAAAGAAACGGAAGAACGGAGAATCGCCGCGCAGCAGACCTTGAGGGACGTGTATCGAAAAATGCTCCAACTGTTGCATCCTTTTATGCCATTTCTCACGGAAAAACTCTGGCAGGTTTTTCATGGAAACGACAAAAGCTCCATCATGATCAGCCAATTTCCAACGGTTGAAAAAGAGGGGGAGGACAAAGAGGCCGAAAAGAAAATGGAAACGATCATGGATGTCATTACGGCGGTGCGAAACATTCGCGGCGAAATGAGAATCGCTCCCTCCCAGAAGTTGAAAATATTGATATCCACTTCCGATGGAAATACAAAGGAGCTCATGGATGCAGGCAGTCCTTATATCATCAATCTTGCCAATCTCGAATCTGTAGATGTCGGTGTCAACATTGAGGAACCCAAGGGCGTGGCAACGGCCGTTGTCGGCTCCATGAGAGTGTTCGTTCCGTTGATCGGCATCGTTGATATTGCGGGAGAACGAGTGCGTTTAGAAAAAGAGATGTCCAAGGTGTCGAAAGATCTCGAGCAATGCACAAAGAAACTTTCCAACAGAGATTTCTTGAGCAAGGCAGCGCCTGAGGTCATCCGCAAAGAGGAAACGAAATCCAAGGAGCTGAAGGAAAAATATGTTGTCTTGGAAACAGCCTTGAAGAAACTTAAAAAGATTTCGACGTAAAGGGAATTGGATTTTTCGGGAAAGGTTTCAATGATTACGGCAGAGATACAAAACATAATCCGGAATGCTTTGGCTGAAGATATCGGCGCAGGGGATATCACCACCAGAGCCACGGTTTCTCCGAAGATTGAAGGTCGAGCCGTCGCTTTGGCGAAAGATAAATTTGTGGTTGCCGGAATGGATGTTTTTGGAGAAGTATTTAAAATTCTGGATCGAAAAGTTGAGACGCTAAAAAAAGTGAGCGACGGCCGCACTGTTCGCAAGGGTGAAATCATCGCTGAGGTGCGCGGGCCGCTGGCGTCGATATTGCAGGCGGAGCGAGTCGCCTTGAATATTTTTCAACGCATGTGCGGCATTGCTACGCTGTCTTCGCGATACGTCGATGCAGTGCGCGGCACGAAGGCAAAAATTCTGGACACCCGCAAGACAGCGCCCGGTTTGAGAATTCTCGATAAAATGGCCGTCCGGTCGGGAGGAGCCAGCAATCATCGTTTCGGTCTGTACGACGGAATATTAATCAAGGACAACCATATTGCCGCCGCAGGAGGAATCACCAAAGCTGTTGAACGGATGCGGAAAGAA
Source organism: Smithella sp. (assembly GCA_035382085.1). Classification (GTDB taxonomy): domain Bacteria; phylum Desulfobacterota; class Syntrophia; order Syntrophales; family Smithellaceae; genus Smithella. Next base: position 83,426 of record DAOSZO010000001.1, on the reverse strand, counting down.
TCCCCCGCTGATATGAAAATCGAAGTGGAAACCAGAAATCTCAAAGAGGTCAAAGAAGCTCTTAAAAGCGGGGCAGATATCATTATGCTCGATAATATGAGCGTTGCGGACATGAAGAAAGCCGTTGATTTCGTCCAGGGACGAGTCTTTTTGGAAGCATCCGGCAACGTTAATCTATCGAATGTCTGCCGGATAGCGCAAACCGGCGTTGATTTCATATCTGTTGGAGAGCTTACCCACTCTGTCCGGGCCGCCGATATTTCCTTAAAAATAAAATCCTGTTCCTAGAATCAATTCCTGGAAGAATCATACTGTTTCGGTCTTATGAGTTTAAATATCGCCTTCCTTAGAAAGAATCTTGAAAACAATCTCTTTGGCCGTCACATTGTTTATCATCAACAGACGGAATCCACCAATGATGAAGCATTTTCGCTGGCCATCCAAGGAGCAGGCGAAGGCACGGCTGTCTTGGCGGACAGCCAGAGCAGAGGAAGGGGAAGGCATCAAAGAGAATGGTATTCACCGCCGGGGAAAAATATTTATGTCTCCGTTATCCTAAAACCGAAAATCAATTTGCGCGAGGCCTCACAAATTCCGATTGTCGCCGGCGTAGCCATGGCGGAGACGATTGAGCGTTTCTACACGGGAGACATTTCTTTAAAATGGCCGAATGATGTGCTTCTCGACGACAAAAAGGTCTGCGGCATCCTGACCCAGCTGAAAGTATCTCATGACATGATTCATTTCATCGTATTGGGCGTCGGTCTAAACGTCAACATCGGATGGGAGGAGTTTCCCGAGGATCTGAAAGCCACCGCTTCATCCCTGTTCATGAAAACCGGAACGTTTTTTGAAAGAGAGGACGTGATCATTATCCTCTTTGAAAATCTTGCAAAATGGTATAAAAAACTTTTGACAGCAGGTTTTGAAGACATTAAAGCAGCGTGGATGGAGAAAACGGACATGATCGGAAAGAATGTTGCCATCGGCTGTTTGGCTGAGGTGACCAGCGGCCGAGTTGTGGGGATCGACGACGATGGATCTTTGATTCTCATCAATGATAAAAAGGAAAAAATTACTGTTTCAGCGGGTGACGCAACACTCTTAAAGGAGTCATGAATTATGCTGCTCGTTATAGACGTTGGCAATACCAATACGGTCCTGGGACTTTTCGACGAGGATCATTTGATTCACGATTGGCGCATCCGGACGGAAATTGATCACACGATTGATGAATACGGCGTGCTGATTTATAATCTGTACCAGTCCAGCAGAATGAAAGTCAAGGAAATCAAGGCTGTCTCGGCGATCATCATTTCCTGTGTTGTTCCTCCGATGCTGAACATTCTGGAGCCTCTCTGCATCAAGTATTTTAATGTCAAGCCTTTGATTGTGGGGCCGGGGATAAAAACGGGGATGCCGATCTTTTACGATAATCCCAAAGAAGTCGGCGCAGACAGAATCGTCAATGCGGTGGCGGCATACGATAAATATAAAAAGGAATGCATTATCGTTGATTTTGGGACGGCCACCACATTTGATTATGTCTCTCCGAAAGGCGAATACATGGGGGGGTGCATAGCGCCGGGAATTGTCATTTCCAGTGAAGCTTTGTTTGAAAAAGCGTCAAAATTGCCGCGGGTGGAATTCAGCAAACCCAGAACGATCATCACCAAGGATACCGTGAGTGCGATGCAAGCAGGCATCATGTATGGTTACGCCGGTCTGGTGGACGGAATCGTGACGCGGATGAGAAAAGAGGTCCGAACCAATCCACTGGTGATTGCGACCGGCGGTCTGGCGCGCATCATCGCGACAGAAACAAAAACCATCGAAATCATCGAAGAGATGCTTACGCTGGAAGGCCTGCGTATTATTTATCACCTTAACAAGAAGTAATTTATGCTGAACGTCGGACTGACAGGAGGAATCGCATGCGGAAAATCAACGGTAGCAAGAATGCTTTCCAGAAAAGGCGCTTATGTGATTGACTTCGACAAGATTGCACACGAAGTGCAAAAGCCCCGCAAGCCGGCTTGGCAGGAAGTGGTGGCTTGCTTCGGAAAAGAAATTCTTGATGCTGACCTGAAAATAGACCGCCTCAAATTGGGTAATATCGTGTTTGCCGACAAGAAAAAGCTTCAACAGCTCAACAAAATCGTACATCCGTTTGTTTACGAGGAATGGAACCGACAAATCAAAAAAATCGGCGAAAACGACAAAAAAGCCATTATTATCGCCGATGTGCCTCTATTATTTGAAGGGAAAATGCAGCATCTTTTTGATGTGACGATTTTAGTGCTCATTGAACCGGAAGAACAGATCCGGCGCTTGATCAGAAGAAATCAAATCACCGAGGAGGAGGCCAGGAAAAGATTAGCGAGCCAGCTGCCCATTAAAGAGAAAGTCGCCCTCGCAGACCTTGTGATCGACAACCGAGGATCCATTTGGGAGACGCAATCCAGGGTCGATAAGGTATGGCAGCAGCTCAAGCAGAAAGAAAGGCAAAAAAACAAAGCAACAGGAGGATATGTTCATGATTGAAAAAAACGTTAAGACGGATTTCAGTTCCAAAATTTCCGAGCCGGTGATCGGCGAAGGCACTTATGTACATCCTCTGGCCGCTGTGATCGGCCATGTCGTTCTAGGTAAAAACATCATGGTCGCGCCCACGGCCTGCGTGCGTGGCGATGAAGGACAGCCTTTGTTCGTGGGCGACGACTCCAATATACAGGACGGTGTGGTGATTCACGCGTTGGAAACGGAACTGAATGGAAAACCTGTCGAAAAAAATATGGTGGAGGTCGAGGGGAGGCAATACGCCGTTTATATCGGATGCCGGGTTTCTCTCGCGCATCAAGTTCAGATCCACGGACCGGCGGTGGTCCTGGATGATACTTTTGTGGGGATGAAAGTCTTGGTGTTCAAATCTTTTGTCGGCAAAAATTGTGTCATTGAACCCGGCGCCATTTTAATGGGCGTCCGGGTGGCAGACAAAAGCTATGTTCCCGCAGGATCGGTCGTCAAGACGCAGGCCGATGCGGACAATCTTCCGCTGATTACGGAGGATTATCCCCTGAAAGATATGAATAAAGGCGTCTTGCATGTCAACAAATCACTGGCCAAAGGGTATTTGTCCATCCTTAAAAAAGAGAAATGATTTCTGATAATTGACCTCGGGCTTTTTTGTCGGGAAAACCCATGTATCTGGAACTTAAAAAATTGTCGGAAAATGACGGCAGGAATTTTTGTCTCTCTTGCGGGACGTCGAGAAATCTGGGGTCGAGGCGCTACTGTTCCGTGAAGTGCCGTCAGAATCTTCGTCAGAAATTGAATATGAAAAGCGGCTTGTTTCAAGCCCTCAACACGCGTTTTGCCACTTTTTATTTTTCGGAAAGGATGATTGTTCTGGACATTGTTCCATATGGTATCAAAAAAATATTCCGTTACGCCGTGGCGCGCACGGACGGACACGCGCCGGCTTATGATTTCAACAAGCTGACGAACAACTTGGGAGAGGAATGGTGGAAAATTTCTCAGAAAACAAACAAGAAATATTTGGCATGCCAGCATGTTTTAAGAATGGCTATCCAGTTTCCTTTCGATGATTACCGCCAGCGTCCCAGGCTGATTAGAATACCTACCGTAAAAACGGAATCCCTGCATTATCTGGGAATCGACAAGGCTGATCTATATTCACGCGATTTGAGAACCCTCATCAAAAATGCTTACCGGACACAGGTCAAGATTCATCATCCTGATGCGGGAGGGCAGTCTGCGAATTTCCGGAAAATTCACGATGCCTATAAAGATCTTCTGCGCTGGGCAGACAACCCCATCTTTGTTCGTCGGCGGGGATTTCCCGATAAGTGGTACTACAGCGGCGAAACGAAAAAGTGGGTTCAGCCGACATCCGTCCGAAGATAAACTATAGAAAGGTTTCCAGATCTTGAGGGGTATTGATATTTTTGAAAAATTTATTTTCCGGATCGAACCGGGCGATTTCGTCTTCGGCAATCTTTAAAAGTCGCATGTCTTTGTAAAAGTCGTCTATTTTCAATTGGTCCGACAGCAAACGTTTTTCAATTGCGGGCAGACATCGGCGCGAATAAACGGCGTGCAACGGCTGAAAGCCGTCGGAGGTTCTGGGAACAACGATATCATAATCATCAGAACGTTCTAGCAGATAGCGAATAAAATCTTCATTTAAAAAGGGCATGTCGCACGCGGCAATAAAGGCGTGCGGGTATTGGGCGAAGAACAAGCCGGCATGAATGCCGCCCAGAGGTCCTTTGTTTTTATGAATATCGGTTACAAGCGCCGCTTCGACAAATTCCAGATAGGCGCTTGGGTCGTTGGCGACGATGATGATTTCAGAAAAAATATTTGCGTAAATGGAAAGGGTATGCTCGATGAGGCGTTTCCCGTTGACTTCCAGAAACGCTTTCGGCGCTCTCATGCGAGTGTTTTTCCCGCCGGCAAGAATAATGCCGGTGAAGTCCTTCTTCATGGTTTTCGCTTCATTCCCAGTCATGAACTTGTTTCAGTTCTTTCCCTGCTGAAATCTCAAGACATTCAGCATGAAGATTTCCAGTTTATTGACGATGCCCGGCGGCAGTAGATTTCCGTCGATTTCGATGGAAATGACGGGATATTTCCGTTCCCGTGCCCAGGGCGTCAAAACGCCTTCGATGACCCGTCCGATCAGACAGGCAAAAGGAGAAATATTCACAATGCCGGCATAGCCGTCCATCATCGCCGTTGCGGCCACGCCGCTGGAAATGCTGATTTCCGAATAAAGTTCGTGACTGACGAAGTGCTTTTCTGTGTTGGCCATGATCTCGTCCATATTATGTGGAACTTTGGGCAGTAATCCGCTGATAGATAGCGTCTTGCGTATCTTTTTTTCAACGCCTTTTTTATAGGCATGTTCGATTTTCCATTGAATCATTTCCGAAAATTCATGAGAGAAAGGCTGCCTGTACCACGGCATAAGCTTCAGTCTCTTGTTTAATTCCAACCGGCGGGTAAAGTCGCAGTAATACACCCATTCAGTAACATTGGAAACTTTGGCCATAATACCATTTTTGCTGAAAAGCTCGATGAGCTGATCGACGGCAAAATCATCACGCCTTACATATATTTCACCAATAATCAATATCTTGGGACAACTATCTAGAGTTTTCTTTAATGGTATTTTTGCGATTTCGCGGGCAATTTCATCCAGCCGAGGAAGAAGTTTTGTGATGTCCTTTTCGGCCTGTTTAATCATTTTATGCCAGAGTTTATTGTAAATCTCCAGCGCCCTTTGGGGATCTGCCGCGCAGGTTCTCAGTGCCGTTTCGATGTCTTTCATGTAATCGCTGATCATGATCGCCCACCAGGCGTATTTGGAGAATTCCGGGCCGAGTTCATTGTAGGAATTGTCGGAATCCAGCGTAAAGACAACGACATTTTCCAGGTGCAGGTCCTTGAACAGATTTTCATAGAAGACAAAATACTGTCCAGTTCGGCACGGCCCTGTTGTAGTGGGTACAAAAAGCAGATAGATCTCATCCTTGCGGTATTCCTCGGATGAAAGGTATTTTAGAACGCTTCCTAAAACAAGGTGAGAAGGAAGGCATTCCTTGCCAGAGGCATGATTTCTCGCCATTTGAAGGGTGTAAACATCCGGAACGGGCATCGCGACGGCGTTGATTCCCAATCCGCGCAAGGACGCGCTGAGCAGCTCCACGCCGAGCCGGCCCATGCTCGATAGAAGAATTTTGACGCGGGGGTTGTTCCGGATGGGGATCTTTTCGCAGGTGAAGGCATTTTGGATATAAATATCTTCGCCGGTTTTATTGATAAAACGGAGCCCATTGTCGTATCGTTCTTCCTGGATTTCCGTGAGCTTTAAGCGGTATCCTTCAATGATGTCCAGAAACGCCTCAATCCGGGTGTCGACGCCCGCGTCGGCGGTATGGGAGTCAAGCTCCAGAATCAGAAACGGTTTGATGCCCATCATCCATTTCAGATAGTGCAGCATGAAAGAATCCGGGGCGCAGGAAAAATTTGAAATGAACGTGACATAAATGTTTTCCTCTTCCCTGATCAGCCGGGCCGCTTTCATATCCTGCTGGCCGTAATACCAATACATGTTAGGATAAATGGGCTTTTCGGCAAAGGGCAGGATGTCAAAGGGAATGACGCAATACCCCCGCGAGGTGTATTTCTTGGGAATGCCCATATTGGCGTCAGCAGTAAATGAATTATAGGGCCTTCCCAAAATGGCGATGACAGGCCTTTTGGCGCGGCGGGCTTCCGCAAGAGCTTCTTTGCCCAGCTCGGCGAATAAACGAAAGCATTCCATTTGCTTTTTGTAGGCTTTTAAAAAAGCTTTTTTCGCTTCACTTTCACCGAATCCGAGTTTCAGCGCAACTTCCATGAAGGGTTTTGCGGCCTTGTCCGGTCCGTGCCGGAAGCTGACGACCGGCGCGAGGTATTTGTCCGCGGGAATCTCCGGAAAAGCTTTCTTGATGTAGTAGGGAAGGGACTGTGTTATGGGACAGAAGTTGGCCGGCGCATCGGATTCGTAGCTTTCCATGTCGCGAAAGTGCGGCAAAAAGACGTAATCGGCGCCCTTGTTGACGACATCCTGAACGGCTCCATGGGCGATTTCAGCGGGAAAACAATAGTTGCTTTCCACGCGGGCGGTGCCTTCCGGGGGAAGATCATCGGAAAGAAAAGTTCTCACACCCAGAAGATGAAAGAACCATGAATAGAGCGGCCAGAGCGTGTAGACGGAAAAACATCTTGGAATGCCGATGACCAAGTCCTTTTGTATGTTCAGCGTCGCGGGGTCGGGAGCGCAGCGGTTGAACAGAATTTCATTGCGTCGGTCGATGTAATTGAACACTTCGGATTCGTCAAAAACGTTCTTCTTGCGGATGTTGGCGTATTTGTTACAGCGGCCGCCGAACATGTATTTGTGGCCGTTGACGTTTAGAATGCGTATCGGGCAAAAATTATCGCAGCTTTTGCATTGGAATTCTTTTTCATAAATGATTTCTGTCGCTACAATGGCGTCCAGATCATAGGAGCTCTTGGCAAGGAATCCTTCATGGAATTTTTGCTTGGCCAAAATGCCTACGCCGAAACAACCCATTAATTCGGGATCCGGCGGCACCAGAATCTCCTTGTTTAAAAGCATAGCAAAAGCCAGGGGAACGGCGCTGTTTTTGGCTACGCCACCCTGCAGGACGATATGATTGCCGATGGTGCGGTTGCCCACAACGCGGTTCAAATAGTTCGAAACGATGGACGTGACGACTCCGGCGGTGATGTCTTCGCGCGAAGCGCCCTGCTGAATGGCGCTGCGGATGTCTGAATTGATGAACGCCGAACAATGCTCGCCGAATTTCAGCGGTGCGTTGGCCGACAGGGCAATATCGCCGATGAGCGATGCATCCGGAATGTTCAGATCTCCCTGGGCCGATTCTTCCAGAAATGAACCGGTTCCGGCGGAACAGGCTTCGTTCATCGCGTAGTCGATGGGAACCTTATTTTTCAGGTAAACGTATTTGGCGTCCTGACCGCCGATTTCAAAAATAGTGTCGATATTATCCCTGTAAAAGGTGGTGCCGACGGCATGGGCGATGATTTCATTATAGACGGCTGGGGTCTCCAGAAAAACCCCAAGGATTTCCCTCGACGAGCCCGTTGTTGAGGCCAGTGTGATGCTGATTTTTCCGTCGCCGATGTCCTGATGAATTTGCTTTTTGATTTCGGAGATGCACTTTTTGAGAGCGCCCACGGGATCGCCGTGCGTCCGGCCGTAGAACGAGGCGGTGATTTCACTGGTTTCCATGTCGATCAGGCAGGCCTTGGTGGTTGTGGAGCCGCCGTCGACGCCCAGGATGTATTCGCGTCCGGCCTTGACCTTTGTTTTTTGCGAGGGCAGGTAGGTCACCTTGCTTTGCGCGGTTTTCAGGCTTTTGAATTTTTTGAAAAGAACAAGACTTTCTTTGAACAGAGCCTCAATTGGGGGAAGGGGACCGCCTTCATTTTGCGCCAGAAGGGCGGCACCGTAAGCCTCAAGATAAGGCGCCCATTCTGGTACGATAAATTCCACCCGCGGCATTTTTTCACGGATAAACTCAAGAAGGTAAGGATTTTGCGTGACGCCGCCAGCCAGCAGAACCCTTCCTTGTTCAATGCGCGCTTTTTTGAGAAATTCGGCGACCTTGAGGGCCATCACATCGCTTAAGGACAGGACGATGTCTCCTGTTGTCGCTTCGCCCTTGTTGAGTCTGTGCGTGCAGTCGCTTTTCATGAAAACCGAACAGCGCGAAGAGAGTTTCAGCACACGGCTGTCCGGCGGAATGCGGCGAATATCAGCCAGGGTCATGTTCATGCGCGCCAGCTGCTGCTTGAAGAATTCACCGGTGCCGGAAGCGCATTTGTTTCCGGAAAAGCTTGTAATAATTTTTCGGTTGGAATCAATAGTGTAGACAGTCAGGCTTTCTCCGCCCATGGAAACCAGCGCGTCGATTTTGTAGGGAAGGTGTCTGAGGGTTTCTTCAATACAGATGGGTTCGATGACGCTCCTGATCTGAAGAAGATTCCGCCCCTCCGTGCCCGTGGCAAGAGCCTTGAGATCTTGTGGAAGGGGGTTTTCCGAAAGGATTTTTGTTAAAGTGCTAACGAAATTTCCTTCGTGGGGTTCAACTTTGCTCAGGACGATCCTGTCGTTTTCAGTCAGGACAATCTTGACGCTGGAAGAGCCTATGTTGATTCCGAGTTGATTCATCTAACGTCACGCAAATCTTTCAGAATACTTGGCCGCAATTTGGTCTTTTTAATCGGCTTTTCATTTTAAAAAACAAGTGGGTCAAAATGCAACCCCAAAAATGAAAATTTGTTTTGAGGGACTTTCCCGCGAATAAAAACGGGAAATTTTGTTGACACAAAAATTTCCCGTTTGGGCGTTCCAAGATAAATTTTGTCAAGTCGAAAAAATCTTAGTGACCTTCCTCCATAGCGCCGGCTATATACATCATGGACAGAAGCATGAACACCAAGGTCTGCACCAGAGATGTGAAGATCATCAGAACAAAAACGGGAAGCGGAACCAAATACGGAACCAAAAATAATACAACCAGCAGAACGATATCTTCACCCTTGATATTGCCGAAGAGCCGGAAGGTCAGGGACAGCGGACGGGAAAGATGGCTGATGACTTCAATGGGCAGCATTAAGGGGGTCAGCCACCACACGGGTCCCATAAACTGCTTGAAATACTTCATCCCGTGATTCATGACACCCACAACGTGCGTGGAGAGAAAAACCACCAAAGCCATTCCCGCATTCGTGTTAATGTTTGCCGTGGGGGATTCAAATCCGGGAATCAAACCCAGAAGATTGGATGTCAGAATGAATAAACCCAATGTTGCGATTAAAGGAAAGAACTTTCTGCCGTTGTGTCCCATGATTTCATTCAGCAAGGCATCAAAGCCGCCGAGAATGACTTCCATGACGTTTTGAGCCTTTCCCGGATAGACGGAGAGGCGCCGGGTTGCCAAAAAGCCAAAAATGGCCAGAAGCACGATGACAAAAATTGTATAGGTCACGTGTTCCGGTAAATACTCGTTTTCCAAAAAAAGCAGGGGATGCATATTCTATTTAACCTCCTTGAGAAAGTTACTTTTTGTCAGGCTGATGATGGTAATGGTGATGATATTGATGATGACCACCGAGAGTCCAATAACCAGACCGTTGACATTGACGGTTTCATTGGTAATGAGAAAATACAACACCACGCCTGTGAGAGCCAGGCGCAGAAAATATTTAACCATGATAGAGCCCTTAACGCTTCCGGCTTTTTTCCCGAATGCTCCTCGTAAACTCTTTTCCATCCAGTAGAAATTGACAATGCTGATGAATCCGCCAAGGAGAATGCCCAGGGCGAATTTATAAGAAGCAAGAAACAGCGAAGGGAAAAAAATGACGGCAAGAATAATCCAGTTGCTGAATTCAATTCTTCTTTGCAGCGGGTCTTTGACGATGAGGTTCACTTTTTAAACTCTTTATAATTTGTTCTTCGTCTGAAAAATTTCTCTTTATTAACACATAAATATTTCTGAATCCGGAAGCAATGCCGATCAATAAAAAAATTACCGAGAACGTATGGCCGGAATCGAATTTTCTATCTAAATACACCCCCAGCAAAAGACATCCGAAAATCGCCAGAACCATCGCTATGCCTACCGTGCTGGCAAAAGCCATTTGCATGGCATATTTCCGAAGGTCATTATCCATTTGTCGCTCACTCCTTAACACGATTAAGACCGCAAGTCAATAAAAATATGACCGGCGTTCATGATTTGATTAAGTGTCTGTTTTCCTTGTACCATTTAATCGTTTTGATCAATCCGCTATCCATGTCTGTTTTTGCGACAAATCCGAACTCCTTTTTCGCCTTGGTGGTATCCAGCATGCGTTTGGGCTGGCCGTCAGGCCGTGATGTGTCCCAGATGATTTTTCCCGAAAAACCGGTCAGTTTCACGATCTTTTCCGCAAGGTCTTTGATTGAAATTTCACAGCCGGTACCGATGTTGACCGGCTCACTTTTGTTGTAGCATAAAGTCGCCAGGTAAATAGCGTCCGCAGCGTCTTCCACATAGAAAAACTCCCTCGTCGCTTTTCCCGTTCCCCAGACCTCAATGAAATCTTGTTTGTTGTCTATGGCGTCGAAGCATTTTTTGATCAGGGCGGGGATGACATGGGAGGAATGCGGATCAAAATTATCGCCCGGACCGTAGAGGTTCACCGGCAGAAGAAAAATCGAATTAAAACCGTACTGCTGACGATAGGCTTGAGACTGAACCAGCATCATTTTTTTCGCCAGACCGTAGGGCGCATTGGTTTCCTCGGGATAACCGATCCAGAGATCTTCCTCCTTGAAGGGGACGGGAGTGAATTTCGGATAAGCGCAGATTGTGCCGAGGGCTACGAATTTTTCAATCTTTCTCACATAACCTTCGTGCATAAGCTGAGCGCCCATAATTAAATTGTCATAAAAAAGCTCCGCCGGCTTTTCCTGATTAAATCCGATTCCACCGACTTTGGCGGCCAGATGGATGACGACTTCCGGATGCGTTTCCTGATACATCCGTCTAATATCATTGATGTCTGTCAAATTATATTCGGGAAGATCCGCTATTTGAATGTTGCGGCAGCCACAATCTTTGAGTTTCTTGATCAAATGGGTTCCCAGAAAACCTTTTCCGCCCGTGACGGTGATGCGTTTTTCAGTCAACATCAGCATGCTCCTGCCGTTTAGATCGTTTCCCGATTGTTGCTCGGATTAAAGCCGGCATCAACAAGGGTTTTTTCTTTTTTCGCTAGTTCGAGATCCGCGGCAATCATCATGTCAATCAGCTCATCGAAGGAAACTTTCGGTTCCCAGTGAAGAATCTTCTTTGCTTTTGACGCGTCCCCCAGAAGAACATCGACTTCCGTCGGGCGGAAATAGCGGGAATCGACAAACACGTAACGCTGATAGTCCAAATCAAGTCTGCTGAAGACTTTTTCGGCGAATTCCCTGACGGAATGCGTTTCTCCAGTGGCGATGACAAAGTCATCGGGTTTTTCCTGTTGGAGCATCAGCCACATGGCTTCCACATAATCCCCCGCGAATCCCCAGTCTCTTTTAGCGTCCAGATTTCCCAGAAAAACCTTGTCCTTGAGACCCATCTTGATTTGGGTTGCGGCCCGGGTGATTTTTCTGGTTACGAATGTTTCTCCCCGCCGGGGAGATTCGTGATTGAAAAGAATGCCGTTTGAGGCGAAGATTCCGTAAGCGTCGCGGTAATTTTGCACCAGGTAATAGGCATAGACCTTGGCGGCTGCGTAAGGACTGCGCGGCCGAAAGATGGTCATTTCGTTTTGCGGAGGTGGCGCCGCGCCGAACATTTCGCTGGATGATGCCTGATAAAATCTCGTTTTGATTCCCGTTTTTTTGATGGATTCCAGAATGCGCAAAGTGCCCAATCCGGTGACATCGCCGGTATATTCCGGCATATCGAAACTAACGCGGACATGGCTCTGGGCGCCGAGATGATAGATTTCATCCGGTTGCAGTGTATGCAGGAGATCCATAAATTGACCCGAAACACTCAGGTCACCGTAGTGAAGAAAAAGTTTGGCATTGGGATCGTGAAAGTCACGGTAGAGATGATCGATCCGTTCCGTGTTGAACGAGCTGGAGCGGCGAATTAATCCGTGAACTTCATAGCCCTTATTCAACAAAAATTCGGCGAGATAGGAACCGTCCTGACCTGTTATTCCGGTAATAAATGCTCTTTTCATTTTCATCCTCTGTTTTTCGGGGTATTTCAACGCATACGAGTTTTTTATCGAACAGACAAATCTCTGTCAACTTTAAAGATGTTTGATGGTTTTTGCGCAGGCATCAATCGTTCTTTCAATGTCTCTTCGGGTATGTGCAAATGACGCAAACAAAGCCTCAAACTGAGAAGGCGCCAACCATACGCCGTTTTTCAACATGCCGTGAAAAAATCGGGCGAAAAGTTTTGTGTCGGATTTTCGGGCGTCGGCGAAATCACAGACAGGACCTTCCTGAAAGAAAATCGTGAACATAGAGCCGACTCGGTTTATCCAGACTGGAATCCCTTTTGCGGAGAAAATCTGCTTCACCTGATCGCAAAGAACGCGGGTTTTATCATCAAGGGACGGGAAAGCATTGTTATGCGTTTTCAGGATTTTGAGTGTCGCAATGCCCGCGCTCATGGCCAATGGATTTCCCGAGAGGGTTCCGGCTTGGTAAATGTCGCCCGCCGGTGACAATTTTTCCATGATTTTTCTTTTTCCGCCGAGAGCTCCGACAGGCAGCCCGCCGCCGATGATCTTGCCGAGGCAGGTCAGATCGGGCGCAATTCCGACAAGATTCTGATACCCTCCGAAATGAAAGCGGAAACCGGTGATGACTTCGTCAAAAACAAGAAGAATGCCGTGTTCCGCCGTCATTTTTCTGAGGGCTTTTAAAAAATGGGCTTGAGGTGGGACAACGCCCATGTTTCCGGCGACAGGTTCGACAATGACGGCGGCAATGCGAAAGCCGTATCGTCGAATGGCTTTTTCAAAGGCGTCCAAGTCATTGTAAGGCAAACTCAGGGTGAGCCGGGCCAGTTCGGCGGGAATGCCCGGAGAGCCGGCGATTCCCAGCGTGGCGATGCCGGATCCAGATTGGATCAAAACGGAATCGGAATGCCCATGGTAGCACCCGTCGAATTTCACGACCATGTCTCTGCATGTGAAACCGCGGGCCAGGCGGATGGCCGTCATGACGGCTTCCGTGCCGGAGCTGGTCATGCGGATTCTTTCAATGGAAGGGATGGCCTCCCGAATCAGTTCGGCGATGGCGGTTTCCCCGGGAGTTGGAGCTCCAAATGAGGTTCCTTTGACGGCTGTTCTTTTGATGCATGAAATAACATGGGGATGGGCATGGCCCAGAATCATCGGCCCCCAGGAAAGGACATAATCAATGTATTCCTTGCCGCTGACGTCGTAAATTTTGCTGCCTTTGGCCCTGCTTACGAATTTCGGAGACGAACCGACGGATTTCCAGGCGCGGACGGGACTATTGACTCCGCCGGCAATAACGCGTTTCGCTTTCAGATAATGATCGGTATGAATATTTTTCATCAGAAATACTCCGGTGACGTTTTTTTGTATTCTTCAACGCTTTCCAGAATTAAATAATCGGCGATACCTGTTGCTTCGGAAACTGTTTTGATAAGAGAAGAAATCTCTCCGGACGGTGAATGAATCATCGTGAAGCAATTATATTTGCCTTGAAAAGCAGGTTTTCGTTCATAGCAATGGGACACGAATGGAAATGCGGCTAAGGCTTTTCCTGTTTTTTCCATAATAGGTTCAGGAACCGACCAGACCACAAGCGCGTTTTGGGTCAGGCCGGCTTTGCGGTGTCCAAGAATGGCGCCGAATCGGCGGATGATTTTTTTATCAATCAGCTGCCGGATAATGGATAAAACTTCAGTGCTGGTCAGGCGGCACTCATGGGCGATGGCTTGAAACGGATACGGTTCGATACCCATGTCCTGCTGAATACGGCGGGAAACTTCTTTTTGCCTGTCGGTTAATTTCTTCATGATTGCGTTTTTATTATATCTCGCGTGAAATAAAATCAAGCGATTGCTTGTGATTTGAAAATTTTCTTGACAATACATTTGAACATCGTTTAAAAATAAGACATAAAAGCCCAGAAGTTCAAAAAAAGAAGGGAGGTGAAAACTTTTTTTCGTGTCGGGCTTTTAAAAAAATAAAAAAATAAGGAGATGTAAAATGAAAAAGAATGTAGTCCATGCGTTGTTCACAATGTTTGCGGTTCTGGTTTCTTCGCCCTTTGTTTTTGCAGCTACGGAAAGCGCTGCTCAGGCGTCTTCGGGAACGGATTACACGAAGGCGATTATTGTCGGCACCTCCTTGCTGGTGGCGGGAATTGCGATTGCTTTTGGAACGCTTGGAACCGGTCTGGGCATGGGGAATGGCTTAAACGGAGCAACCAATGCGGTCGGCAGAAATCCTGAAGCTCAGGGCAAGATTCTCTTAACCATGATGGTCGGTCTGGCGATGATTGAATCTCTGGCGATTTACGCGCTCGTCATCGCTCTGATCGTGCTGTATGCGAATCCGCTTTTGAAGTATCTGGGATAAAAATTAGTGTATTCATTTGGGGAGGGGAGCGTGCATCGACTTTCCCTCCCTTTTTTTATGCTCAAATCTTTCTTAAGGCTCTTCTCCGATTCGTACGGCTTTGCGCGTTGACTTAATCTCCGAACGGATGTGCTTGTCTTTGAGCGTTTTTTCTTTGGCTCTTTTGCTGCGCTTTCTTTTTTGCCGGCGTATTTTTTCCGCTAGGTCTCTTTGCCGGGAGACAAATCCCGTCTTCATCTTTTCAATTTTGTCCAGGAGCATCCGTTTGGCCAGAAATCTATTGAGGGATTGCGAGCGTTCCTTCTGGCATTTTACGGAAAGGCCTGTCGGCAGATGCACAAGATAAACGCAGGATGAACTTTTATTGACCTTCTGTCCGCCGGGTCCCGATGAGCGAATGAAGGATTCCTGAAAATCCTTTTCCTTGACGCCCAGATCGTTCATTCGTGTCAGAAGCGCGTTTTCTTTTTCTTTTGAAACCGGCATAAAGATGCGCGTCCGGAATCATGGAATGGAATAAATTTCATCATCAATGAGATGAATCCAGTGGTTCAAAAGGATATTTCGGGCTTCTTCGAGTTTGTCCACGCCGATGATGATGATGGTTTCCTTGCCGATGCGGTTGATGGTGGTGTAAAGATAATGAATGTTGACGTCCGCTTTGGCCAGCGGTTTCAAGATGGCGTTCATGCCTCCGGCGTGCAGGGGAACTTCCGCGGCTAATACAGGCGTGACCTCGAAGTTGAGATTATAGCTTTCCAAAACAGCCGCGGCGCGGTCGGGGTCATTGACGACGAGGCGAACACGGCTGTCTTCAGCGATGCTTGCAGCGGAAACCGCCTTGATGCTGATGTCTTCCAGATCAAGAATGTGGGTGAGTTTTGCAAATGACCCGGGAATGTTTTCCAGAAGAACCGAAATCTGTTTTACGGCCATATGTTTACCCTTGTTTTACAAAATCGTAACCCGCGGCGAAGGCTTTGCGGTTGATTTCCGCCAGAGATTTTTTCCGGCTGCCCATGATGGTCTCAAGGCTTTTCAGATAAATGTCCGGGGGAACGGTCTGCGAAATTTTGAGGAACGCTCCCATCATCACGATATTCGCCACCCTGATATTGCCCAATTCCTGGGCAATATCGGAACAGGGGATTTTATGGATGGTTACATCATGCCGCTTGGGTTGTTCTTTCGTGATGGAGGAATTGAGAAATATCATGCCGCCCGCAACCACTTTGTTCTGAAATGAAACAAGGGAAGGGGTGTTCATGACAACAAGATAATTGGGTTCAGAAGCGACGGGCGACGCGATTTCTTCGTCGGCAATGGCGACTGTGCAATTGGCTGTCCCGCCGCGCATCTCCGCGCCGTAAGCGGGCAGATAGGTCACGTGAAGGCCTTTGCTCATGGCGCTGTGTGCAAAACTGACCCCCATCATCAAAACACCCTGTCCGCCAAATCCGGAAAAAAGCGTTTTCACAATCATAGGGAGGCCTCCGAGTCTTTTTTCAGTGATGCGACATTGTCCTTGTAAACACCGGGAGGAAACTCCTTGCTCATTACTTCATCAATCCACTTACAGGAATTGAAGGCGCTCATTTTCCAGTTGGTCGGACACGGAGAAAGGATTTCAATCAATGAAAATCCCAGGCCGTCCATCTGGCATTGAAAAGCCTTTTTGATGGCTTTTTTGGCCTTGATGACATTGGCCGGCGAATTGACCATGCATCTTTCAATATACGTGGCGCCTTTGAGTTGCGAAAAGATTTCACAAACCTTGACCGGATATCCGTCAAGCGTTTTGTTGCGTCCTGCAGGGGAGGTGGTTGTTTTTTGATCCAGCATAGTGGTCGGGGCCATCTGTCCGCCCGTCATCCCGTAAACGGCGTTATTGATAAAGATGATTGTAATGTTTTCACCGCGATTGGCCGCGTGGAAACTCTCCGCAATCCCAATCGCTGCAAGGTCGCCGTCTCCCTGGTAAGAAAAGACCACCCGATCCGGAAGGCAACGCTTGATGGCTGAAGCCATCGCAGGTCCTCGTCCGTGTGGCGCCTCAATCATGTCCACGTCAAAGTAATTATAGGCCAAAACAGCGCAACCCGCGGGGGGAACGCCAATGGTGATGCCTCGGATATCCAGCTCATCAACGACCTCGGAGATGATTCTGTGCGCGATACTGTGCCCGCAGCCGGGACAATAATGAAAAACGTTTTCTTTTAAACTTTTCGGTCTTTTGAAAACAACCTTTGCCATAGAAGTTCCTTAGAGTGAACTAATCCCTTTTTTCATAATATTTCGCAATGACATTGGCCAATTCCGCCGGTGTCGGTACGGCCCCCCCGGGCCTTCCGTGAAATTCAATATCCGCGAAACCCTGCAGGGACAACCGAACATCTTCCAGCATCTGGCCGGTGCTCATTTCAAAAACCAGGTAGTGTCTGACTTTTGACGACCAGCTTCTCAATTGAAGCTCCGGAAAAGGCCAAAGCGTGATGGGTCTAAAGAGACCGACTTTCATGCCTGCACCGCGCAATCTTTTGATGGCACCCTTTGCGATGCGGGCCGCCGTTCCATAGGCAACGATGATCATTTCCGCGTCATCGGTTTGATACGTTTCAAAGCGAGATTCCTTTCTGAAGATCACTTCGTATTTACGGGCCAGTTTCCAATTATGCTCTTCACTGTCGATGGGGTCGAGCAGGAGACCTCTGATGAATTTGCTTTTACCCGTTCCGGCGCCGCGCAGCATGAATTTTTCGCTGTAGAGGCGGGGCTTGGGTTTTTTGAAGATCACCGGTTCCATCATCTGCCCCATCATGCCGTCGGCTAGAATCATCACGGGATTGCGATATTTGTCGGCCAGTTCGAAGCCATCCATGGTCAAATCAGCCAGTTCCTGACAACTGGCCGGCCCCAGAACGATGCAGCGGTAATCGCCGTGGCCGCCGCCGCGTGTTGCCTGAAAGTAGTCGCCCTGGGAAGGCCGGATGTTCCCCAAGCCGGGACCTCCGCGCATGATGTTGACGATGATTCCCGGCAATTCGCAAGCGGCCATGGAGGAAATTCCCTCCTGCTTCAGGGAGATGCCGGGGCTGGACGATGACGTCATCACCCTGAATCCGGCGGCGCTGGCTCCGGCAATCATGTTGATGGCCGCGATTTCGCTTTCGGACTGAATAAAAATTCCACCTTCAGCGTTTCGGATATGTTCCGCCATGTATTCCGTCAATTCATTTTGAGGGGTGATCGGGTAGCCCGCGTAAAATCGGCATCCCGCGCGAATGGCCGCCTCGCCGATGATATGATTGCCCGACATCAATACTTTATTCACGATACACCTCTATGGCCACCTCGGGGCAGATGGTCGCGCACAATGCGCAGCCGGTGCACTCCTTTGTTTCATCCGTGCCGACGGGATGATAGCTCAGGGAATTGTATTCATTCGTGGTCAAGATATGGCCTTTGGGACAGAAATGAATGCACAGCAGACATTCCTTGCATAGTTCTTTGTTGATTTTTATATGTCCTTTCAAAACCAGACCCCGTAAAAGTAATTTGCGTTGCTATCTTGCTTATAATGAAAAGAAAGTCAAGTATTTTAAAAGAAGAAATCAACGCAATTATATTTTGCTGATCTGAAATCCCTTCAGTTTGACGGCTACCGATCTCTGCAAAATTTCAATAGTCACGACGAAAAGTTCTTTTTCCCAGTCGGTTTGGACGACAACGCCTTCGATGCCGGCAAAGGGTCCGTCAACAATTCGCGCCGGTTCACCCTCGCGGGGAAACTGCATGGTGAATATCTCCATGTCGGAATTCACAAAGCGCCGGATGGCGTCAATCTGCTGATCGGGCACGGGCAAGGGTTCGGCGTTTTCTTTTTTGCCTAGAATTTTGACAACGCCGGCCGTTTTTAGGATTGCCAAACGCGTTTCATTGTCCATGAACGGCGCGTCCACGAAAACATATCCGGGAAAAAGAGGAGTCAGAATTTTCTTTTTGCGGTCTTTTTGCTTGCTCCAGATTTCTATCTCAGGTAGAAACGTTGCCAGATTCTTTTGAAAGAGACGGGTGTTGACCTTGTATTCGTGTCTGCTTTTCGTGTAGATGACATACCAGGGCATAAAAATCCGTTTCCTTTTACGGCGTAGCCCTATAACATTCCAACAAGTTTTGCAATGGAGATCTCATGAAATACTGGCGTTTGAGCGGAATCAGGCTGGATTTGTCGGACAAAGAAGACGTCCTGGCCGCAAAGACGGCAGATCTGCTGAAAATCAAGCCTTCCGATATTGTTGAGATGCAAATTGTCCGAAAATCCATTGATGCGCGCCGGCATAGAGCCCCCCAATTCGTGTATGTTCTGAAAATCGTCCTGGCCGAAGATATCCAGCCGCCGAAGCAATTAATGGGGAATATCCATTTGGAAGAAATGCCTCATGAACCGGCCATGCCTTCATTTGCCTCGATCAGGGCATCTCAAAAACCTGTTGTCGTTGTCGGCGCAGGACCCGCGGGAATGTTTGCCGCATACGAGCTTTTAAGCAATAAAGTGCCGGTAATTCTCCTGGAGCGGGGCCGGGCTATTGAAAAGCGCGTCAAGGATGTGGAGAAATTCTGGAACGGACAAGGATTGAATCCCCAAAGCAATGTTCTTTTCGGCGAAGGTGGCGCGGGAACGTTTTCGGACGGCAAACTTACCAGCAGAACAAAAAATCCTTTGGCGGTAAGGGTCAAAAAGATTTTCGTGGACATGGGCGCGCGGCCGGAAACTCTCGTGGATGCCAAGCCCCATATCGGCACGGACAGTTTAAGAAAAATCATAGTTAATTTTCGGAAAAAATTAATTGAGATGGGATGCCATGTTGAGTTTGATGCCTGTGTGACGGACTTCATCATTCAGCGCGATGAAATTGCGGCAGTCATTGTCAACGACCGTGAGGAAATCCAAACCCGTCAAGTGATTCTCGCCATCGGTCAGAGCGCGGAGGACACGTATCGGGCGCTTTTCGCAAAGGGCCTCATGATGAAGGCAAAGCCCTTTGCCATGGGATTGCGCGCGGAACACCCGCAGGATCTCATCAATGAAATTCAGTACGGAAAATGGCGCGGGCATCCCAAACTGCCGCCCGCCGAATATTTTTTGACAGCGTCGCTTTCGGATTTGAATCGTTCCGTTTATTCTTTCTGCATGTGTCCCGGAGGTGCGGTGATCGGCTGCAGCACCCGCGACGGGTATTTGTGCGTCAACGGAATGAGCAACGCCCGCCGTTCCGGAAAATTTGCCAACGCGGCTTTGGTGGTCAACGTCCGGGTGGAAGATTTTTCTTCGGATTCCAACCCGCTGAGAGGACTTGACTTCCGAAGCGTTTGGGAAGGAAAAGCATATTTGGCCGGAGGCGGGAATTTTCTCGCGCCGGCGCAGAAGATTACGGACTTCTTGAAAGGAAAGGCAAGCGACACGCTAGGGGAAACCAGTTATCGTCCTGGCGTGACCCCCACGCTATTGCATCACCTGTTGCCTGACTTTGCAGCCGAAGCCATTAAAAGAGGCCTCTGGGAATTTGACAAAAAAATGCGAGGATTCATTACCGAGGAGGCCCATTTGATTGGCGTAGAGACCCGAACTTCTGCGCCGGTGAGGATTTGCCGCGGAAAGGACGGGCAGAGTGAAACCGTTATCGGCATATATCCCTGCGGGGAAGGAGCGGGGTACGCCGGGGGCATTGTAAGCTCCGCGATTGACGGAATCCGGACGGCTCAAAAACTGATGGAAAGTTTAAGATAAACGGCCGTCAATGATAATGTCATCGCCCAAACGCATTGCTTTTGCGATCGATATTTTTTTTGCCGAATCCAGCGCTGTGATGTTGAGTTCACCGACAGCCTCGATCCCCTTTCCGATGATTTTCGGCGACACAACGGTGACAAGCCGGTTGGCAAGGTTCTGCTTCAGAGCGGATGTTATGATCTCTGATCCGCCTTCGATCAGAATGGAAGAGATGCCCCTTTGAGCCAGTCTCTCAAACAGTTTTTTCAGGTCAACGTGACCCTGCCTGTCTGCGGGCACGGAGATGATCTCCACGCCCAGGGCGCTCAGACGCATCCGGCGAGGGCGATTTGCACCGCTGGTCGTGGCCAGAATAGTGGCGGCATCGGCAGTGTTTTGAAAAACTTTGGCTTTCGGTGAAATTTTTAAATGGGAATCAACAATCACCCGGATGGGATTGCGTCCGCGGACAAGGCGGACGGTGAGTTCCGGATTGTCTTTGATGACTGTTTTGCAGCCGACCAAAATCGCGTCATGTTGAGCTCTTAGACGGTGGGCGAATTTCAGCGACGCGGGCGAACTGATCCATTGCGACCGGCCTGAACGGGTGGCAATCCGACCATCCAGAGTCTGAGCGTACTTGATTGTGATGAAAGGCATTCCGGTTTCCATGTAATGAAAAAAAACTTCATTGAGCTTGCGGCATTCATCGGCCAGAACCCCCGTTTTGACCTCGATGCCGCTTTCGCGCAGACAGTGAACGCCTTGGCAGGAAACAAGCGGATTGGCGTCGATGGTACCGATGACGACGCGGGCGATTTTGCAGGCGATGATGCTTTCCACGCACGGCGGCGTTTTGCCTTCATGGCAACAGGGCTCCAGAGTGACATAAAGCGTCGAGCCCGCGACATCCTGCCGGGCATTGCGGATGGCGTTAATTTCGGCATGATGCCCGCCGAATCGGCGATGATAACCCGCGCCGATAATTTTTCCTTCCTTGACCAAAACGGCGCCCACCATGGGATTGGGGCTGACGTGGCCGAGGCCCTTCCTGGCCAGTTTCAGTGCCAGTTTCATGAAATACTCGTCGGTCATGGGTTTTAATTACCGTATTATTTTTTAAGATGCAAAGAAATTTATTGTCGCCGGGGTTTCCTTGTGTTAAAGAAACGCCCAAAAAACACAAGGAGTTTATATGAAGGGGGTTGTACTCGCGGGAGGTCTGGGAAGCCGTTTATACCCGTTGACCAAGGTGACCAATAAACACCTTTTGCCTGTCTATAACGAACCGATGATTTACTATCCGATCAGGACGCTGGTCAATGCCGGCATTGATGAAATCCTGATTGTCACCGGAGGAAACAATGCCGGTGATTTCCTGAGACTTTTGGAAAACGGAAGAGATTTCGGCCTCAAACACATCAACTATACCTATCAGCAGGGCGAAGGCGGGATCGCGGCCGCCTTGAGTCTTGCCGAATATTTTGCGGATAATGACAAAATTGTCGTTGTGCTGGGAGACAACATCATTGAAAAAAATATCCGGTCCGCCGTCGAAAAATTTCAGAAACAGAAAGAAGGCGCAAGGATTTTGCTCAAAGAAGTCTCAGATCCGCAGCGATTTGGCGTGCCGGTCTTTGAAGGCGAAAAGATCATCCGCGTCGAAGAAAAACCCGCGCAGCCCGCTTCAAACTATGCCGTCATCGGCATATACATGTACGATTACCGTGTTTTCGAATTCATCAAATCACTGAAGCCCTCCCAGCGCGGCGAACTGGAAATCACGGATGTCAATAATTTTTACATCCGGGATGGGAAAATGCAGTGGGATGTTCTCAACGGCTGGTGGTCGGATGCGGGAACGTTTGAATCCCTGCAGTATGCGGGCAATATGGTAGCCAAAACAGGAGCAAATAAATTATGATTAATGGCGTGACGGTAAAAAAACTGAAGGTGATTCCCGATGAACGGGGTCGCTTGATGGAAATTCTGCGTGCCGACGACGAGATATTTGAAAAATTCGGCCAGGTTTACATGACGACGGCTTACCCGGGAGTCGTCAAAGCCTGGCATTACCACAAAAAACAGGCCGACAATATGACCGTGGTGAAAGGAATGATGAAAATCGTTTTGTTTGATGGGCGCAGGAAATCGCCGACTTACGGAGAGATCAATGAAATTTTCGCCGGCGTTTACAATCCGGTTTTGGTGCACATTCCGGCGTTGGTTTACCACGGGTTCAAATGCATCTCTGAAGAAGAGGCTTTGGTCATCAATATCCCAACGGAAGTTTATAATTACGAAAAACCGGATGAATATCGTCTGGACGCCCACAAGAGCTCCATCCAATATGATTGGTCAAGAAAGGACGGATAAATCCCGTCATGAATAATAGTGCTTGACTTTAAAGAATATTTTTATTTAAATCGCCAAAAAATAACAGGCTTGATAAGGGCAAACCGATCTGAAAAGACGGGACGCAAAGTTACTGACCTAAGTCTTCTGGGTGGAAGATAAGGTGGCAGAACCGCCGGGCAACTTTTAAAGTCGTCCAGCATTCCTGCTTTTTGCCCGCCCGTAAATTTTAATGAAGACGGATGGAGAATTTTTCATGATTGTGGAAAGTTTTGCTTTTGTGTTCGGAGCGGCAATCGGCAGTTTTCTCAATGTTTGCATCTACAGAATCCCTTTGAAAGTTTCCATTATCAGTCCCGGGTCCAGATGTCCTGCCTGTCAACATCCCCTTCGTCTTTACGATAATTTGCCGATTGTCAGTTATTTGTGGCTCAAGGGAAAATGCAGGGATTGCGGCGCAAAAATCTCTTGGCGCTATTCGGTTGTTGAATTGCTGACGGCAGTATTGGCCGTCATGCTTTTTATAAAATTCGGCTTTACTTTAAAGTTCCTAGCACATTTTTTGTTCGTATCAGCGCTTTTAGTTGTCACGTTTATTGATTTGGATCATCAAATTATACCCGATGTCATCACGCTTCCCGGGATACCTTTGTTCTTTTTGGCAGCCGTTTTCATATGCCGCATCCACTGGTTGGAGGCGCTGCTTGGCCTGCTGATCGGCGGTGGCGTTCTTTTTACGATAGCCGTCTTATATGAGTTAATCGCCAAGCGAGAGGGAATGGGCGGCGGCGACATAAAGCTTTTGGCTATGATAGGCGCGTTTTTCGGGTGGAAATCGTTGTTGTTTGTATTGCTGTGCAGTTCGCTTTTAGGAGCGATTGTCGGTTTGACGACAATTTTAATTAAAAAACAGAACATGAGATACGCCGTGCCTTTTGGACCTTTTTTGTCAGCGGCGGCTATCGCTTATATCTTTTGGGGCGATGGCGTCACGAAAATTTTTCTAATGAGTTACTAGCAATGTTTGAATTATCCGGCAGAACAAACGAAAAAGGATTTACTCTTATTGAAATTTTGATTGTTTTGAGCGTCATCGCAATTTTGCTGGTGGTTGCCAACTCCATGTTTTCATCTTTCGCCAGAAACAGAAATCTGAAGGAAGCGGCGGGCGCTTTGATGTCGGATATAAAATTGGCCAAGCAAAAAGCCATGTCAGAAGGCGTGGCCTATACCATTACGATCAATAATGAGGATTCCTACACCCTTCAGAACGGCTCCCCAAAATTTTTAAACCAGTACGGCGAAGGAATAAAAATCAAACAGCATAATTTTTCCGGCAACACGATTAACTTCCAGCCCAGGGGCACCTCTTCAATGGGGACCATCGTATTACAGAACGACCGGGGTTCGGAAATCCGCATTATTTGCGGTCAAACCGGGAGGATCAGAAGTGAAGAGAAGCTCAAATAAAGAAGCGGGACTGACAATCATGGAATGTATTATTGCTCTGTTTCTGACCACCATCGCCATCTTTACCCTAATCAACATGCAGCCTCTTGCATGGCAGGGAGCTGGCAAAGCCGATTATTTGGGCCGCGCGGCGGCAATTCTGCAGCGGGAGATGGAAACAAACGAATACCTGATTATGACAGGAAATGTTCCATCCGACTCAAAAAGCTGTTTGGACAATGACGGAAACAGCGTGGATTGCAAGGACCCGTCGGCGGTTTATTCCATTTTTATTGCAGCGAGCAATCCCGCCACTCTTCCGCAAAACACGACGCTTTTGAATGTGAAAGTAACGTGGCCGGGAAGCAAAAAAGGCGTTGGAAGCAGCATGATAGTTTCTCGACAGGAGAAATTCTGAAGATGGCTTTAAAAAGAAACGGGTTTACTTTGGTGGAATTGGTGATCGCACTGGGTGTCGGCGCTTTGATCATCACGGTCATCTATGCCGCCATGAATGCCGCGCAGAAATCTTCAGCCAGTGTGGGGCGAAAAGTTGTCACGCAACAGGACGCGAGAACCGTTCTTGATATTATGACGATGGAGATTCGAATGGCATCTTATAATCCCGGCATGACCAAGGCCACATGGACAATGGCAAAGGACGGAAACTGCAAAGAAATCACGCTGACGCCAGACCATAAGGGCATTCAAAAAGCCGCGGCCAATGAAATCGCCATAGCAATGGATTTGGACAATTCCAAATCTATTGCCAATAGCGCATCGGATAATGAATACATCGTCTATAGATATGAGAACGACACGATCAGAAGAAGCGTGAGTTGCGGTAATTTCCAGCCGATGCTCGGCGGAACCGACACGGAAACGAATGTCAGGAATGCAAGCGCAAAACTTCCTTTGTTTCAATATTTCGACCGCGACGGTAACAATCTCGCTGACGCATCGGGCGACGTGCCGGCAGCTTTAATCCCCAGCATTCGCCGCGTTCGCATCAATATTGTCGCAGACACGAAAAACCCAGACAGCATGACACAGAAGGTGAGACGAATGACATATACAACAGACGTGTTGGTGAAAAATCATGTGTTATGTCCTTGATTTAATCCAAAAAAAGCAAAAGTCGGAAGGTGGGTTTGTCTTTATTGTGGCATTGATGGCGGTTGTTGTGCTGACCGCGATCGGTTTTTTTGCTCTGACTATGATTTCAGAAGATTTGATGATCAGTTCCCGGATGGTCGCCGAACGTAAGGCTTTTTCAGCCGCCGAAGCCGGCGCGCATGCCGTCTTTGCCTCGATAGACTTGGGGAATCCCTATGCGCTCAATACCAATAAACCCATTCAAGTAGATCCCGTAAATGACCCGACGCTTGCCTATCTGGCACAGGTTTTCAATACGGAAAGACAAGTCGTCTTTCCGTATGAAAGTCTTAACTCTGCGTCTATGGTTTATGAAGCTTTGATTACCGGAAGAGACACCGCTTATAATTCGGAAACAAAAATTTCCATCGGCATGGCGCCTCCGCCTACGCAGGCTGACACACAGCAGGGGGAATTGTAAACTAAATGCATCAAGGAGGAATCAAGATGTTTCAAAATAAAATTAGAACCATTTTTCTCCTGGTGATACTCATTTTTTTCTTGATGGTCAACAATGTGGCATGGGCGGAGGGCGAAGAAGATGAATTGGAACCTGCGGGAGACGAACAGGGATTGTTTGAGAGCGTCACCCCGGATGCGCTGATTCTTCTGGATCTTTCGGGCAGCATGAATTCCAATCCCTTGGGAGATGATAGTTATCCCTATGGCAGTTCAACTTCTTGCAAAGCCGACACTGTAAAATGCGCCTCTGTATGGGGAACGAGTTGTTCTAAGGGGTTTTGCGAAGCATCAAAAACAAACTGCACGGTCAATTGCAGCAGACTGGCTATCGCCAAAAGAGCGCTTTTTAACATCCTGGACAGCGACGGAAACAATATCATCAATAATTCAGACTCTGACAAAATGAATATTCGCATCGGTTTCATGCGCTTCAAGGACATCAAAGACGGCAAATTGGGCAATGACACGGGAGGCGACTATACAAAAGGCGCGATCAAATTGGTCACGAAAATCAGTGAGCTTGGCAAAGAAACAGGAACCTCTTATTCCCTGACCTATTGCGGCAACTCCACAAGTTGCGCCTCCACGGTCACAAAATGTACGACCGGAGAATGTATTGTTGGCGAAACAGCGACGGGAGGGACGCCGTTGGCGTCGGCCTTGCGGGAAGCAAAAAAATATCTGGACGACCATAAAGCCGCAGATCCCGCAAAAGCCTGCAGAGCAAAATTTGTCATTGCCGTCACTGACGGAGCCGATACTTTTGCCTGCAGCGGAGATGGAACAGAATGTCAGGCGAACATGTATATTCGACGCCGCGAAGTTGTGGCGGCGGCAAAAGAATTAGCCAATGCCGGGTACAAAACATTTATCATCGGTTTTGGTGCCGGGATGACCGATTACCTTAAAAACACGCTCGAATGGGCGGCGTTCCAC
Organism: Smithella sp.; assembly: GCA_035382085.1. Lineage (GTDB taxonomy): Bacteria > Desulfobacterota > Syntrophia > Syntrophales > Smithellaceae > Smithella. The sequence goes on along the minus strand of DAOSZO010000001.1, from coordinate 56,560 downwards.
GGTAATTCCGATAATCCTAAAGCACTGAATTCAGGTTCTACTGCTGCCTATGCCCTTGATGGGACAGCTACATATCCTTCCGGATTTTCAAAGTGCGTGTCTGACACATCAACGCAAACCGCTGCATGTTTCGCGGGTGGAACATCCGCGGATACTGCAAAATTCAAGGCGACGAATTATGATCCGGGCTATTTGCCGCTTTCCGGTTATGCTTTTATTGCTGAAGACGCCGATCAGTTGGAAATGGCCTTAAAAGAAGCCATAAATACCATCACCGGCTATACGTACGCCTTTACACAATCATCAATTCAGGCCGTCAGGCTTTTTGATGAAAATTATGTTTACGAGGCGTCATTTGAACAAATTCCAAATGATCCGTTTTGGATCGGCCACCTTAAACGCTATACCATTTGCAGTTCTCAAAATCCTCTCTGCGGCGGTCCCGAAACTTACGGAGATATCTACACAAAAGCTGATTGGGACGCCGGCGAGATCCTGAAAAGCAGATCAACTGCAAGAAACGTCTATACTCTAAAACAATCCTCAAATCTTATCGAATTCAATGCCGGCAACATGACGGATAATATTTTGAATATTTCTGACAGTTCGTCTTGCTCCGTTGAGTGCGCATCGGTTGTGAATTTCATACATAACGGGGAGCTGGATAGCAGCCACCTTAATTACCGCTGGAAACTGGGTGACATCTTTCATTCATCGCCGATGTCGATCGCAACGCCTAATAAAAATTTCGTTGATGTCATCGATAAGCAATCCTTGGAAAACAAGGGATTTTACAAATTCATGAAAAGTCATCCGCGGACATCCAAGGACGGTACCAGAATTATTCTGGTCGGTGCCAATGATGGTCAACTCCATGCCTTTAAAGCAGGCGATGGATCATCGGGAGGAGGTACAGAACTCTGGAGTTTCATTCCACCCAATTTATTGCCGCGGCTTATCAATGTTGCCCACAGCACACATCCGACAAACCTTTCGCACGAATATTTTGTCGATGGTCCTATCAGTGCCGCCGAAATCTGGCTGGGAAGCAATCAGGAAGCCAAAGATGAAAACGACTGGAGAACCTATTTGATCATTTCAGAGGGGAGGGGAGGCATTAACACGCTCTGGAGCAAATCAGCTTACTGCTCTTCAGATTTTAGTCCTTCCTACAGCGCCGAATACGGGCATTATTGCGGTTATTATGCCTTTGATGTCTCGAATACTTTAAGCACACCGCCGGTATTTAAGTGGAAACTCGGCGGAAGTTCGGCTATTCCAGCTGATGCCGCTTCCTACCTGGGTCAGGCTTGGAGCAAAATGGTCATGGGAAGAGTCAGCATTAAGGGATTGGAAAAATGGGTGGGGTTTATGGGCGGCGGCTATTCCGGAGCAAATTGCTCAAGCGCTGGAACCTGTAATAAACAAGGCAAAGGTTTTTTTGTCGTTAATTTACAAGATGGCTCGATACTCAAAACCTTCGCCGGAGATATAAAATACGATCTGGCCGCGACGCCGACAGTGGTTGATTACGACCGAGATGGTTTTATAGATACAGCCTATATTGGAGACACCGGCGGCAATTTGTGGCGCTTTAAATTCTGCATGCAAAGCGATGGCACGTCCTGTGATGAGGGAAGTTGGTCCTATGGCAAATTATTTAGCAATCAATAATGGAGGAAGATTGTAAAATGAAAGCCATCAAGAAAGGTTGGATGTCCTTTTTGTGCATTATTGTTATTACAAGCTTTGCCCCGGCGGCTTTTGGTGCCGGCAATATTTACACGGCACCGGCTGTAACGTTGGATGGCAATTACAATCTTTTGGTGATCTGGGGAACGGGCGACAAGACAAAGCCTCTTTCTAAAACTGGAGTTGACAGAATTTTTGTGGTCAAAGACACCGACAGAGAGAAGAAATACACGCTTTCGGATTTAAAAGACATAACCAATTCGACATATGCTGACACAGCGGACGGTCATGGATGGTATATCAGCTTAAATGAAACGCTAGGAGAAAAGGTTCTAGGCGATGCGAAGGTCGCGGATAAAAAAATATTCATGACGTCATATATTCCAGCGTCAGGAACGGATTCGTGCAATAAAGCCGGAAAGTCAAGGTTGTATATCTTAAATATTCTTACCGGAGAAGGCGCATACACAGATGGCTCGCGCTATAAAGAGCATGAGGAGGGAATGTCCACTACTGTGTCGATTTCCGATAATCCTGACACGAAGAAAAAGGACATTTATATGCCTTTTTCCGAAGAATTAAACGACAAAAGTCATACCTTGAGGATAACGGATCCCTTCCTGTCCGGAGGCATGGGGGACAAAAATCTCATTTACTGGCGCGATATGAGAATTCAGTAGGTTTTTGAGGATACGGAGAAAAAACAAATTGGCTTGACAAGCAACGAATTAATTTTTATAAAGTCCCAGAAAAAATTCAAGGAATAGGTTATGAGTTCAGAAAAAAAATATTGTGCGATTTGTGCTTGGCGGGTCAATTGCCAGAAGCGTTTTAGCGTGGTGACGGATTCGCAGGGATGTGTCCGCTGCCCGGATTACTCCCGTGACATGTCCATCAAAGACAATGAAATTGAAGAGGCAGTAAAAAAAGATCAGCAGTCGCAGTAAATTTTCACAAGGGGAGACTTGAAGTGACAAGCGGCCAATGATATCAGCTGCTTGTCACTTTTTTTATCAGGCTTCGATTTTTATATGAAAAACAGAGTAATCAGCATCATTAAAAGTGCTTTGAGGCGGAGCGAGGAAAAGGCCGAGATATCGGGTATAGATTTGCCCTATCTGGAAGTCGAAGCGCCGGCCAATTCCGCCTATGGCGACTATGCTTGCAATGCGGCCATGATTCTCGCTTCAAAAGTTAGGCAAAATCCAAGGATGATTGCTGAAATTATTCAGAATAATATCAATGACGAAGAAAACATCCTTCAAAAGGTACAGATCGCCGGTCCTGGATTTATCAATTTCTTCATTAAAGACGAAATATGGCATGCTGCTTTAAAAGCCGTTGAACTTCAAGATGAGCATTACGGTATCATCAGCGGAAAAACGGGCAGAAAAATTCAGGTGGAATTTGTGAGCGCCAACCCGACGGGTCCACTCCATATAGGACACGCGCGTGGCGCAGTTGTCGGCGATGTGATCGCCAATCTGCTGTCCGCCGCCGGTCATGATGTTTCAAGGGAATACTACATCAATGATGCCGGCAATCAGATGAATAACTTGGGGAAATCCGTCCTTCTGCGGTACCGCGAACTGCACGGCGACAAAATTGATTTTCCGGAGACCTGCTATCGCGGAGATTACATCAAGGAAATCGCTGCTAAGATTAAGTTAATGAATGGTGACAAATATATGTTGATGGACGAGCAAGAAGCGGTTGATTCTTTCACGTCCGTTGCAGGATCCGAGATTCTTGAAGGCATCAAAGAAGACCTGCGGGATTTCGGCGTTGTTTTTGATGTTTTTTTCAGCGAAAAAGAGCTTTATAAAAACAACGGCGTTGTCAATCTCTTGGCGGATTTGCAGCAAAAAGGGTTCATTTATTCGGACGGTGAAACTCTGTGGTTTAAAACAACCGCATTTGGCGATGAAAAGGACAGGGTCGTTGTCCGCAAAAACGGAGAACCGACGTATTTCGCGGCGGATATTGCCTATCATCAAAATAAGTTCGCCCGCGGATTTGAAACCGTTATAGATATTTGGGGTGCGGATCATCATGGTTACATGCCTCGTCTTTGGGCCGGAATTCAGGCGCTTGGATATGACAAAGAGAAGCTGAAAATCATTTTGGTGCAGCTGGTGAATCTTTTGAGGGGCGGGGAGCCGGTGGCGATGTCCACGCGGGCCGGCGAATTCGTCACGCTTCGTGAAGTGCTTGATGAGGTCGGCAGAGATGCCGCTCGATATAATTTTTTAATGCGGCGCAGCGATAGTCACCTTGATTTTGATTTGGAAGTCGCAAAAAAACAATCCAACGAAAATCCGGTATATTACGTTCAGTACGCGCACGCGCGCATTTGCAGTATTATGAGAATGGCCCAGGACAAGGGAATTGCCATGCCCGCCTTTGATGATGTTTCATTGAACGTGTTGGAAGCTCCTGAAGAAAAGATCATGATCAAGTCCGTTGTCCGTTATCCGGAAATCATCTCAGCGGCCGCCCAAGCGCTGGAACCGCACCGGTTGACCTTCTATCTCAATGAACTGGCGGGTGTTTTTCACAGCTATTACAACAAAAACAAAGTCCTTTCGGATGATGCGCATCTGACCATGGCCAGATTGTTTTTGATCAAAACAGTTAAGACGGTTCTGCGTAATGCCCTGAACGTTTTGGGTGTGAGCGCTCCGGAGAAAATGTGAAGTGTTTTTGGTAAATATCGCTGGTTGAATGTTCGTTTGACGCTGTGCATAGCGGTAAGACGTTGAAACGGTTTAAAGAATAAATGGCACCGGCAAATATCAAGAACTTCGAAATAAAAATCGGCAAAACGGGAGTCGTCATTATGGCGCTGGGCATGTCCGCGCTCCTATTCGTTGCGTTTTTGTTCGGCGTTGATGTTGGTAAAAATATAGATACTTATCCGGAAAAGATAGCGGCCATTCCTCAACAAGTCATGGATGTCTTATGGCGACCTCAAAAAATTCATATTGACGTGGATGATTCCCATGCAAATCAGAAGGTGCAGTCAAAAGAAGGGGATATTGATTTGACCTTCTATAATGCTTTGACCAACAAAAAGGGGGATCCGAAAACAGAATCCATGCAAGACGAAGCAAATGTCGTTGGAAATCTGAAAAGAGATGAATCCGTGGTTCTTGATTTTAACGATCCTGGCAAATCTTCGGAAAGCGCATCGGAGGGCAGTAAAAAAAATCCAGTGGAACCGGTGAGAGCGGAAGAGAAGCAAGAAAGCAAGACCCCGAGCAAGACGACGGAAAAAGAAGAACCGCAATTATCCGTCAACCACGATCATTTCGTGATTCAGGCAGCTTCGCTGAAAGAAAAGAAAAAGGCGGAGGATCTCAACAAGAAAGTATCGTCTTTGGGGTACAAATCCTCGGTGGTAAAGGCGGAGCTCGAAGGAAAGGGAACGGTCTACCGGATAATGGTTTCAGGCTTTGCCTCAAAACATCAGGCGGTGACGGCATCCGAAAAAATATCAAAAAAAATTGGAACAAAATGCATCGTCAGAAATACAAAACATCATGAAAAATAAAGAAGGAAAAAATGTTTGAGAGCTTATCAGAAAAATTAGACGGCATTTTTAAGAAATTAAAGGGCAAGGGAGTTTTGAACGAGGAAAACATCAACGCTTCCCTCAAAGAGATTCGAATGGCGCTTTTAGAAGCCGACGTGAATTTTAAAGTGGTCAAGGATTTCGTTGAAGATGTCCGCGTGAAAGCTCTGGGCAGGGAAGTTCTTGAAAGCATCACGCCTGGTCAACAGATGGTAAAAATTGTTTATGACCGCTTGGTGGAACTTATGGGCGGTCATAATGTCAACATCAAGTTCGGTTCTAGAATTCCATCCGTGTTGATGCTGGTAGGACTTCAAGGATGCGGTAAAACAACGACGGCCGTCAAACTCGCCCGACTGATGGCCAAAGAAGGCAAAAGGGTGAGCCTGGTTTCCGCGGATGTGTACCGTCCTGCGGCCATGCAGCAGCTGTCGGTACTTGGAAAACAAGTTAATTTGAGCGTCATCGAAGTAAAAAATTCCCAGAATCCGGTCGAAATCTGCGCTCAAGCCGTGGAAGAATCCCGCAAAAACGGTTATGAGGTTATGATTATTGATACGGCAGGCAGATTGCATATCGATGATTTGCTCATGGAAGAGCTCAAAAAAATAAAAGAAAAGGTCCTTCCCGCGGAAACCATTTACGTCGCGGACGCGATGACGGGGCAGGATGCTGTCAATGTGGGTTTGAAATTCAATGAAATCATCGGTATTGATGGGGTCATCATGACCAAAATGGACGGCGACGCACGAGGCGGCGCCGCCTTGTCACTGAAAGCAGTTATCGGAAAACCTATAAAATTTGTCGGTATCGGTGAAAAAATCGAAAATCTGGAAATATTCCATCCGGAGAGAATGGCTTCCCGTATTCTGGGGATGGGCGACATTCTCACGCTGGTTGAAAAAGCGCAGGCCAACATAGACAAAAAGGCGGCGCTGGAGATGGAAAAAAGCATCAGAAAAAGTAATTTTACGCTGGAGGATTTTCGTAACCAATTGGCGCAAATTAAAAAGATGGGATCACTGAAAGACATCATGGGCATGATTCCCGGGATGGGCAAATTGAAAGCCATGAAAAATATCGAACCGGATGAAAAAGAACTGGTGAAGATTACGGCTATTATTGATTCCATGACCAAAGAGGAGCGAAGCAATTATTTGATCATTGACGGCCGGAGACGCAAAAGAATAGCCCTGGGCAGCGGGACAACGGTTCAGGATGTCAACCTGCTTCTTAAGAACTATGTTGAAATTAGAAAATTGATGAAAAAATTCAATAAAAAAGAGGGAATAAAATCCTTTATGAGAAATTTTTCCTTTTAAAACAGAGGAAGCTGTGATAAAAAGGCAAAAAATATTTTTTAAGGAGGTTTTTGAGATAATCAATGGCTGTCAAAATTAGATTAACGCGTATGGGTGCCAAAGGCAAAGCTTTTTACCGAATTGTGGCTGCTGATACGGATTTCCCTCGTGATGGCAGATTTTTAGAAGTTTTGGGAACTTACGATCCCCAAAAAAATCCCGCGGATGTGACGATTAAAGAAAATCGTGTGCGTGACTGGTTGTCAAAAGGGGCCAAGGCAACTGTTACGGTGTCTAATTTGCTAAAGACAAAGGGAATTGAAGCTAAGGTTAAATAACGGATATCAGGATGTTTCATTTTAATGATTTCTAAGTTTTAATCTAAATCAGTGGAGGTTATAGCGATGAAGGAATTGATCAAATACATAGCTCAGTCTTTAGTTGATTATCCGGATAAAGTTGATGTCACGGAAATCATCGGCGAACAAACATCGGTTATTGAATTGAGAGTGGCCAAAGAAGATTTAGGCAAAGTCATCGGAAAGCAGGGCAGGACGGCCAAAGCGATTAGGATGATTTTGAGCGCCGCTTCCGCCAAGGCGCATAAAAGGGCGGTTTTAGAAATCATTGAGTAACAAACAATCTGATTTCTTCGAATTTGGAGAAATTGTTAAGACTCGTGGCCTCCGTGGATGTTTAAAGATTTATTGCTTCACGGAGGCCATTTGTAATTTTACCGCCCTCAAAGAAGTGTTTCTCTCTGCCTCCGATGAGGACAAGAAATGTTTTCATGTGCGAAAAAATCGGGCGTCCGGCAAGTTTTTGTTTGTCGAATTCGAGGAAATAGCCGATGTCGAAACGGCAAGAAAATTCATCGGATGCAAAGTGTTTTTGCCAAAGAAATACTTGCCTCAACTTTCCGAGGGCGAGTACTATTGGTGCGACATTATCGGCTTGAAAGTATTTACGGAAGAAGGCAAGCCTTTGGGTATCATCCAATCAATCTTTGCCACGGGCAGCAATGACGTTTATGTTTGCAAGGGGCGAAACAAGGAAATTCTACTTCCGGCCATAGCCGATGTTATTTTGAAAATTGACATTCCCGGTGGAAAGATGACCGTCAGGCTCCTGAAGGGGTTATAAATGATCCGATTTGATATCCTTTCAATTTTTCCGGAGATGTTTTCTTCTCCTTTGAATTGCAGCCTGCTGAAAAAAGCTCAGGAAAAAAATCTGATCAGCGTTTTTTTACACAACATCAGAGATTGGGCTCAAGACAAACATCGGATGACCGATGATGCTCCATACGGTGGCGGTTGCGGTATGGTGATGAAAGTGGAACCAATTGAAAAAGCCCTCGCTTCCATAAAAATTCCTCAATTGGATCCGATGGTTGTATTGATGACGCCTCAGGGTGAAAAGTTGAATCAAAAAATGGCCGCTGAGCTTTCACGCAAGAATCAAATTGTTGTCATTTGTGGACGATACGAAGGCATAGATGAAAGGATCAGGGAAAATTTGGTGGATAGGGAAATTTCCATTGGAGATTACATTCTGACCGGCGGCGAACTGGCGGCCATGGTCCTGATAGATGTTGTGTCGCGTTTTATTCCCGATGTTCTGGGAAATCCGGAATCAGCTGCCAGCGAGTCTTTTTCGGAAAATCTTTTGGAATATCCCCAGTACACAAGACCCGCTCAATATAAGAATTGGGCGGTGCCTGAAATTTTATTGTCGGGAAATCATGCCCAAATAGAGCAGTGGAGAAGGCATGAATCATTGAAAAAAACATATAGAAGACGGCCTGATCTACTCAAAGAAGTGAAACTTTCGGAAGAAGACAAAAAGTATTTAGAAAAAATATCTCAAAATGATATATAAAACCTTGATTTTCAGAATTTTATAATGTAAAAGGCCTATCTTTAAAAAACGCGTTGGTCTTTTTGGCGCTAAATATTCGGTAAAAGCTTTTATGCTTTACATTGTTCTTTTACATTTTCCGGTTTACAATAAAGAGAAAAAAGTGGTTACCACAGCCATCGCGAACATGGATCTTCATGACATTGCGAGAATTGCGAAAACCTATGACGTCGACGGATTTTACGTTGTCAACCCCATCGAAGAACAAAGGCGCTTGGCCCATGAAATTGTTTCTCACTGGATAACGGGAGTCGGTGCACATTACAATAAATTCCGCAAGGATGCCTTCGCTCTGGTCAGAATTCGAAACACGCTGCCTGAAGTCTTTGCCGAGATCGAGCGTGAAACAGGCCAAAAACCGAAAACCGTGGTGACGGGAGCGGGCTTGGCGGGCAATGTTTTAAAAATTTCGCAATTCAAGGAAATGATCATGGATGGCGGGTCGCCGTTTGTTATTCTTTTCGGAAGCGGTTTCGGTATCGCCCGGGAAGTGATTGATGCGTCCGATTTCAAACTGGAGCCCATAACAGGAAAGGGCAGGTATAATCATCTTTCTGTGCGTTCCGCTGCGGCTATCATACTGGATAGAATTAGTCATTAATTTTAAAGGTAATTTTTGGAGGAAGCGATGAATATTTTAGAAGTTGTTGAAAAAGAACAAATCAGAGGCGATATCCCCCGATTTAAAACGGGCGATACGGTCAAAGTGCATGTGCGCATTATTGAGGGACAGAAGCAAAGAATTCAGGCTTTTGAAGGGGTAGTGATCAGAAAGAAAAAAGGGGACAGCCGTGCCATGTTTACGGTACGGAAAGTATCCTACGGCGTAGGCGTTGAACGGACGTTTCCGCTTCATTCACCGGTCATTCAAAAAATAGAAGTGGTCACCAAAGGCAAAATCCGCCGTTCACGACTTTATTATTTGAGAAATTTGCGAGGCAAAAAAGCCCGGGTGAAAGACGCCACCAAGCAGTAATGAGCCTGAAATCCGATTTCGTTTTGTACCCTCAGATGAATACTTTTGAAAAAAAGGCTTATCAAGAGGGTTATCAATGGGTTGCCGGTATTGATGAAGCTGGCCGGGGACCGCTTGCGGGACCAGTTGTGGCGGCGGCGGTTATTCTTCCCCCGGATTATTTTAACGACGAAATCAAAGATTCCAAAAAACTCAAAGCCGCCCAGAGAGAAAGTTTATTTGAAACCATTCAGCGGGATGCCCTGGCGGTCGGTGTCAGCATTGCGGAAGCTGAAACTATCGATAAAGTAAATATTCTCAATGCCACGTTGCAGACCATGAAGGAAGCTGTTCTGGAACTGGACAATTCACCGGATTTTCTGCTGATTGACGGCAATCATACGATTCCCATGGTCACCCCTCAAAAAACGATTGTGAAAGGCGATGAATTGAGTATTTCGATTGCCGCGGCATCCATTATTGCCAAAGTTACACGCGACCGCATCATGGAAATGTACCATCGGCAATATCCGCAATATAATTTTCATCGCAATAAGGGTTACGGAACGAAAGAACATATCGATGCCATCAGACAATTCGGTCTTTGCAAAATTCATCGCCGTTCTTTTCATCTCAAAAATTTTCGGCAAGTGAAATTTGATTTCTAGTCCGCATGATCAACTTTTCAAAAATTAAAACGGGGCTCATCGGAGAGGAACTGGCCGTTTCCTTTTTAAAGAAAAACGGATATAAAATTTTAGAGAAAAATTACCGTTGTCCGATGGGTGAGGTTGATATTGTTGCGCGCGATCATCAATCCCTGGTTTTTGTTGAGGTGAAAACAAGAAAGTCCGACGGATTTGGTTATCCGGAAGAAGCGGTTAACACCAAGAAACAAAAAAAGATATCGCGCGTGGCTCTTCACTATTTGCAGGAAAATAATCTCACGGATGAACTGATCAGATTCGATGTCGTTGCTGTTTTAATGACGTCTTCCCCTCCGGAAATGAAGCTGATCAAAGACGCCTTTCCGTTTGCAGAAAGCTGAAAAAACCTAACTTGTTCTGAAATGCGTCATGGGCGGTTTCCCAATCGGAAAAACATGAAAGCCGATTTTAAAGCACTTTTGATGATCCACCACGTTGCGGCCGTCAAAGAGAAAAGCCGGTTTAATCATGGAACGGTAGATTTTTCTGTAATCCAGATCCCGGTAAATATTCCAGTCCGTCAGGACCAGTAAAGCATGGCATCCTCGCGCCGCCTCATATGGATCCTCAATGAATTTTACATGGTCTTTGATGTCCGCTAAGTCCATGGCGGCGTTTTTCAAGGCTTTAGGATCCGAAACAATGAGCTGAGCCTTTTCGCTGTGCAGTTTTTTGGCGATATAAATTGCCGGGCTTTCCCGGGTGTCCCCCGTGTCCGCCTTGAAGGCAAAACCCAGGATGCATATTTTCTTGCCAGCCAGCGTTCCAAACATATTGTTGATGATGGAAGCGATAAATCGGTTTTGCTGGTATTCATTGATTTTTACAACACTTTCCCAATACGATGCGACTTCGTTCAATCCGTAAGTTTTGCACAGATAGACCAAATGCAAAATGTCTTTTTTGAAACAGGACCCGCCGAATCCTATGCCGGCTTTGAGAAATTTGTCTCCTATGCGGCTGTCCATGCCCACGGCTTTGGCAACTTCGGAAATGTCGGCATCCGTTTTTTCACACAGCGCGGAGATGGAATTAATGGATGAAACGCGTTGCGCCAGAAACGCGTTTGCCGCCAGCTTGGAGAGTTCGCTGCTCCAGAGATTGGAAGTGATAATTTTATGCGCGGGAATCCAACGGGCATAAATCTCGACAAGCTCGTTTCTGGCTTTTAATCCGCTTGGGGTTTGATGAGAACCGATCAGGACTCTGTCGGGATTTTCCAAATCTTTAATGGCCGTTCCCTCAGCCATGAATTCTGGATTGGAAATCACATCAAATTTTATTTTCCCTTTTACCGAAGACAGTATTTTTTCCATCGCCATGGCTGTTTTGACGGGAAGCGTGCTTTTTTCAATAACGATTTTCGAAGAGGAAGCGTATTGCAATATTTGTCTGGCCGTCTTTTCCCAAAATTGAAGATCCGCGGCCATATGGGCTCCTTCGCCGTAGGTCTTGGTGGGCGTATTAACGCTGACGAATATGATGTCATTTTCTTTGATTTGGCGTTCAATATCTTTGGAAAAAAATAAGTTTCTGCCGCGGGTTTTTTTGATGATGGCATCCAGTCCCGGCTCGTAAACCGGGAGTTCATCGGAATTCCACGCGTCTATCCTGTCGTGATTGATGTCAACGACAGTTACCCTAAAATCGGGGCATTTGTAGGCGATCATAGCCATCGATGGTCCGCCAACATATCCCGCGCCGATGCAGAGTATTTTTTTCTTAAAATTCATTGAATAAAACTCCTAATTTTTTATTGGCTGTCGAGAATTTTTCGAAAATATTCAATTGTTTTTAAGAGGCCCGTTTCTAGGGAGGTTTGGGGACGCCAATTGAGTTTCTTCTGGGCCAGCGTGATATCCGGCTTGCGCTGGATCGGATCATCCGCGGGTAGCGGTTTAAATTCTATTGCGGAGAGGCTTTGGGTTAATTGTTTTACCATAAGCGCTAAATCCCGAATGGTGAATTCGTCGGGATTGCCGATATTCACGGGACCGAAAAAATCATCATCGGCGTTCATCATCTTCATGAGACCGTCAATCATGTCATCCACATAGCAAAAAGATCGGGTCTGGCTTCCATCCCCGTAGATGGTGATGGCTTTGTTCTGAAGGGCCTGGATAATAAAATTGCTGACGACTCGCCCGTCGTTGACAGCCATTTTCGGGCCGTAGGTGTTGAAAATTCGGACAATTTTTGTGTTCACTCCATTTTGTCTGCGATAGTCCATCATGAGGCATTCGGCGGCCCGTTTCCCTTCGTCATAGCAGCTGCGCAATCCGATCGGATTGACCTTGCCCCAGTAGGATTCGTTTTGAGGGTGAACTTCGGGATCGCCGTAAATTTCAGATGTGGAAGCTTGAAGTACTTTCGCTTTCGTTCGTTTGGCAATGCCCAGAACATTGATTGCTCCCATGACGTTGGTCTTGATGGTTTTGATCGGATTGAACTGGTAATGTATGGGAGATGCCGGGCAGGCGAGATTGTATATTTCATCTACCTCCAAGTAAATGGGATTTATGATATCGTGCCTGATGAGTTCAAAGCGCGGATTGGAAACTAAGTGAAGAATATTCTGCTTGTTTCCTGTAAAAAAATTATCCAGACAGATGACGTCATTTCCCTGCTGTAATAATTTTTCACAAAGATGGGATCCCAAAAAACCGGCTCCGCCGGTTACCAGTATGCGCTTCATATGCCCTCTCACGGGTCTTTTTTCATTTCATTTTTACATTAAAACCCCAATATTTTCATTATGTCAACCCTAAATATAGTGTGAAGGCTGTATTTGAAAATATATATTGCTTGAACTGTTTTTCCCGCTGTGATAACGAATTCAAAACAGAAAGTATCGGAGATAGACATGGTTTTCAATTTCAGAAAAAATAAGAAAATGAACGCTGAAACTGAAATTGATTCGGAACCAAACGGTCATCAGCAGCCTATTGTCATTGACGGCAGAGGATATGAAATGGAAGCGCCCTCCGACGAGGAGATCTATGATTTGGAGGATGTCGTTGAGGACAACAGAATGGAAGAACGTTTATACGAAACGTTGCTCAGCCGACTCACTGCGATCGTAGAGCAAGTTGCCAGAGAAAAGGTTCCGGAAATCGCCGAAAGAATCATCAGAGAAGAAATTGAAAAATTAAAAGAAAATTCGTAATGAAAGGGTATTCATTCAACCAAGAATGCGCTCGTACAAAATTCAGCTGCTTTTATTGATTCCATGTTTCTTTGTTGCGAATGGCTGCTTTTATAAAGCCCAAAAGACAACGGAACAGAAAGAAAACATCCTTCCCGTAAAGGTTATTGCTGTTCTGCCCGTTAAAAGCAAAAGCAATCAAAACATGGCCACTCCTGAATTGTTACGCAAAAAACTATGCGATGAACTCCATTTCAGAGGTTATGATACGATTCCCTTGAGTGCTTTGGACGAAAAGCTCAATGCGGTGCATCCGTCATCCGATCCAATGACATCGACAAAGTTCAGCGTCCAATCTCTGCCGGAATTCTTCGAGTTCGACGCGGTGATGGACTGTAAGTTATTGCAGGACAGTCATAAAAAAAGTTTTTTTTATTCACCCATTATCATCGAGGCAAAGTGTGAATTGCGTCGCAAGACAACGGACGAGCTTCTTTGGAGTGGCCAGGAGAAGGCTCAAAACCGTAATTTTGATCTTACCCCTAAGGGAATTGAAAGAAAAATCTACGAAGATTACGAAAATATTGTTGCTGAAGTTGTGGACAAGTTACTTGAGAAATTACCCGACGGGCCGAATCTCCGTTAAAGTAAATAAAATTTTTTAATTTGTTTGCCAATACGCATTTTCATCAAGAAATGAAAGGCGCAATGAACATACCTAATCTTTTAACCCTGTTAAGAATCATACTGGTGCCGGTCATTGTCATTTTCTTAATGCAGGACGAATATCTTAAAGCTTTGATCGTTTTTAGTCTTGCGGGATTGACAGACGCTCTGGACGGAGCGCTCGCCAGATTGCTCAACGCTCAAAGTGAATTGGGATCTTTTCTTGATCCGCTTGCTGATAAAGTGCTTCTAGTGACGACTTTTGTTTCCTTGTCCATTTTTGGTCTCATTCCGAGTTGGCTGACGGTAATTGTAATCAGCAGAGATTTTATCATCTTGTTGGGGATTATTATCTTGACCATGATGTCGGTTAAATACGAAATCAAGCCGCTTTTTGTCAGCAAAATAACAACAACTCTTCAAATTTTAACGGTTTTTGTGGCTTTGCTTCTAAAAACGGATTCTTACGAGCTAATCAGTTATCATTACGTGATCGCGATTTCCTGGCTGACGGCGATTTTTACAATATTGTCGGGCGGTGTTTACATCCTTAAGGGTATTGGATTTCTGAATCGTTCCTCATAAAAATAAGCTAATGAATAGAATATTTTAGCTTGACACGAAAAACATTTATTGCTAATGACTCTTCCGGTAAAAATTGCATGTAGGCAAGTAGCTCAGGGGGAGAGCGCCATCCTGACGCGGTGGATGTCCAGGGTTCAAATCCCTGCTTGCCTACCATATATTTTAAAAGTGTGGCTCGGGTAATGTAAAAGGGCATCAGCAACTATGATGCCCTTTTAAAATGAATAAGAATGATAAATTTTTATGAGTATTATAGTAACTTTTCCGGATAACCAAGAGATTTCTTTTAAGGCCGTCATGACCGCCGCCGGTGCGATTGCTGAATGGAACAAGAACGCTTTGGCTAAAGCCGTTGCCGTGAAAATTAACGGCCTGGCCAGAGATTTAAGCGTGGTCTTACAGGAAAATGTTCATTTGGAATTGATTGATATTTCTTCGCGTGAAGGGCTCTCGATTCTGCGACACAGCATCTCCCATGTTATGGCACAGGCCGTTCAAGACGTTTTTCCCGGAGCCAAGGTCAGCATCGGTCCTTCTATCGAAGACGGATTCTATTATGATTTTGAATATGAAACATCTTTCACGGTGGATGATTTTCCAAAAATAGAAAAAAGAATGAGGGAAATTATCAAAAAGAACGTTCCCTTTATTCGAGAAGAGCTTTCGCGGAAGGATGCGCTTGAATTATTCAAACAAAGAGGAGAAGATTACAAAGTAGAACTGATCAATGATTTGCCCGAAGATGTAAAAATAGTCAGCATCTACAAACAGGGAGATTATGTCGATCTGTGCCGCGGACCTCATATTCCGTCAACCGGATTCATTAAAGCTTTCAAATTATTGAATGTCGCGGGCGCTTATTGGCGCGGCGATGAAAAGAACAAAATGCTGCAGCGAATTTACGGAACCGGCTTCGCCACGGAACAAGAGCTTGACGATTATTTGCATTTGCTCGAAGAAGCAAAGAAAAGGGATCATCGTAAACTGGGGCGGGAACTTGATTTGTTCCAGATCAATGAAGAGGCGGGCGCTGGACTGGTTATTTTTCATCCAAAGGGAATGTTGCTCCGTTATCTGATTGAGGATTGGGAAAGAAAAGAACATCTTAAGCGCGGATATGACATGGTT
This sequence comes from Smithella sp., assembly GCA_035382085.1. Taxonomy (GTDB): domain Bacteria; phylum Desulfobacterota; class Syntrophia; order Syntrophales; family Smithellaceae; genus Smithella. The sequence goes on along the minus strand of DAOSZO010000001.1, from coordinate 40,887 downwards.
ATGGGACCGCAGATTCTCAAAGTGGACCTATGGAAAAAATCCGGCCACTTTGATCATTACCGCGAGAATATGTATTTTACTGAAGTCGATGAGCAGACTTACGGAATCAAGCCGATGAATTGTCTCGCGCACATGCTGATATACAAATCAAGAATAAGAAGTTACCGTGACCTGCCCCTGCGTTACTTTGAACTCGGAACCGTTCACCGTCACGAAAAAACCGGCGTGCTGCATGGACTCTTGAGGGTTCGCCAATTCACCCAGGATGACGCGCATATTCTCTGTACGCCGGAACAGCTGAATGCCGAAATAAAAGCAATTGCGGACTTTGTCCATTACGCTATGGGAATTTTCGGTTTCGATTACGAGGTGGAATTAAGCACAAGGCCGGAGAAATCCATCGGTTCCGATGAGGACTGGAATCTCGCGACGGCGGCTTTGGAAAATGCTCTGAAAGACCATCAAATCCCATATGACGTTAATGAGGGCGACGGCGCCTTTTACGGGCCGAAAATCGATTTCAAGCTCAAGGACGCTTTGAAAAGAAAATGGCAGTGCGCAACGATTCAATGCGATTTCACATTGCCGGAAAGATTCGATTTGAGTTATATCGGCCCCGACGGCGATAGGCACCGGCCGGTCATGCTGCACCGGGTGATTTTGGGCGCCATTGAAAGATTCATGGGCGTGCTCATTGAGCATTACGCAGGCGCCTTTCCGCTATGGCTCTCTCCCGTGCAATGCGTTTTGCTTACCGTGACGGACAAACAAATGCCATATGCGCAGGATGTTTACGAGAGGCTGACAGCGGCGGGAATCCGCGCCGAGCGATACTTTGACAATGAAAAACTCGGATACAAAATCCGTCAAGCTCAGATGCAGAAAATTCCTTATATGCTCGTCATCGGCGATAAAGAGGTCGAATCAAAATCCGTGGCTCCGCGCACACGTGCGGGAAAGAATTTGGGATCCGTTACGGTGGATGATTTTATTGCAATGGTTAAAGATTTTTGTGAAAAGAAAACCATCATTTAATTTCAGGAGGTGAAATATAGTTAAAGATTTAAGAATCAACAAGGAAATCAATTCTTCCAGCGTTCGCGTCATCAGCGATGACGGAAAACAGCTTGGAGTGCTGCCGCTGGAAGAGGCGCTGGCGCGTGCCGAAGATGCTGGTTTGGATTTGGTAGAAGTTTCTCCCTCGGCGAATCCTCCGGTATGCAAAATCATGGATTACGGAAAATATCGTTATAAACAAAGCAAAAAAATGCACGATGCCAAAAAAAGCCAGACGATCGTTCAGGTTAAAGAAATAAAATTGAAACCGAGGACAGAAGAGCATGATGTGCAGGTCAAGATGAAGCACATCAGGAAATTTTTGAATAACAATGACAAGGTCAAAGTGTCCATGCTTTTCCGAGGCCGGGAAATTGCCTTCACGGAAATCGGCAAAAAGCTGATGGAATCTATTAGAAACGAACTGGCGGACGACTGTATCGTTGATCAGGAACCGCGCCTGGAAGGCCGGACGATGGTGATGATTTTTTCACCCAAAAAAAATAAATGATAGAGAGGTAACAACATGCCAAAATTAAAGACTCACAGTGGCGCCGCAAAACGTTTTTCCCTTACATCCAGTGGAAAAGTTAAACGGAGCAAGGCGTTTGCGAGCCACATCCTGACCAAAAAAACAACCAAGAGGAAGAGGGTGCTTAGAAAGGGAGCTTTGGTGGATTCCGCCAATGTGAAAGCCATCAAGAAGCTTGTCCCTTATCTTTAGACAATGAAAATTAAGGAGATGATCTAAGAAGGAGAAAAAAATGTCCAGAATAAAAAGGAGCGTCAACGCTCGTAAAAAAAGAAGAAAAATATTGAAAATGGCCAAAGGTTTTTTTGGAGCCCGCAGCCGTCTTTTAAGAACGGCGACGGAAGCCGTCCATAAGGCGATGACGTATGCTTATCGGGACAGGCGCTCGCGAAAAAGAGAATTCCGCAGGTTATGGATCAGCAGAATCAACGCGGCCGCGGAAATATATAACATTTCCTATAGCCGCCTGATGGATGGGATGAAAAAGGCAGGCATCGAAATCGACAGAAAAATACTTGCAGATATGGCCGTCAACGATCCCAAAGGCTTTGAACAAGTTGTGTCCATCGCTAAAGGTAAATTAACGGCATGATTAGCGAGCTTCAAAAGCTGGAAAAAAATGCGCTGGCCGAACTGGAAACTGCGGAAACGGAAGAACAGATATCAAATATTAAGACAAAATATATAGGCCGGAAGGGTCTTTTAACAGCTCTTTTGAGGAATATTGCTCAGGTTCCCGACGCCGAAAAACCTGTTTACGGAAAGCTGTGCAATGAACTGAAGGAAAGGCTCAACGATCTCTTTGACGAGAAATTACAAAAGCACGCCGCAAACCGCAAACAGAACCTTCTGCTCAAGGAAAAAATCGACGTTACTTTGCCGGGAAATGCTGTATGGTGTGGTCGAGAGCATCCTGTCGTTTTGGTTCGTCAGGAAATTTGCGAAATCTTCGCCTCTTTTGGTTTTTCAGTCGTTGAAGGTCCTGAAGTGGAATTGGATTACTACAATTTCGAAGCGCTCAATATCCCTAAGGATCATCCCGCAAGAGACATGCAGGACACTTTTTATATTAGCGACAATGTTGTTTTGCGCACACATACCTCGCCAGTACAGATACGTGTGATGGAAAAAATCGCCCCCCCCTTACGCATCCTGTCTCCAGGCAAGGTTTACCGCCGTGATTCCGATATTTCGCATACCCCCATGTTCCATCAGATAGAAGGGCTTTTGGTGGATGAAGGAATATCTTTTGGCGATCTTAAGGGGATTTTGACAATTTTTTTGAAAAAATTTTTCGGTGAAAACACATTTTTGCGTTTCCGTCCGAGTTTCTTTCCTTTTACGGAACCATCAGCGGAAGTGGACATTCGTTGCGTGATCTGCGGCGGAAGCGGTTGTCGCGTCTGCGGTCAGAGTGGATGGCTGGAAATTTTAGGTTCGGGAATGGTTGATCCGGCGGTTTTTGAAAATGTCGGTTACAATGCCGAAAAATACACAGGATTCGCTTTCGGCCTGGGATTGGAACGAATGGCGATGCTCAAGTACGGCATTTCCGATATCAGATTATTTTTTGAAAACGATATTCGATTCATCAGACAGTTTTAAAGGAATGATATTCTTATGCTGGTTAGCGTCAAATGGCTGAAGGATTATGTGGATATCGACATACCTCCTCAAGAATTGGCTGAAAAGCTTACCATGGCCGGCTTGGAAGTTGATGAAATAAAAGTCATTAGCCCTCAGTTCAGCGGCGTGGTGGTATCCAAAATCCTTTCGGTTGCGCCTCATCCTTCAGCGGATCGCTTATCGATCTGTGATGTCTCGGATGGGGCCGTCACTTACCGCGTTGTCTGCGGGGCCAAAAATATAGCATCCGGCGATGTTGTTCCATTGGCTAGGATCGGAGCAACCCTTCCCGGTGGCTATACCATAAAGTCAACCGTTTTGAGGGGGGAAAAATCAGATGGCATGCTGTGTTCGGAAGCCGAATTGGAAATCGGAGAGGACGCCTCCGGCATCATGCACCTGCCTCGAACCATGGCGTTAGGGAATTCCCTTGATGTTGCGTTGAATCTTACAGATACGGTTTTGGATGTCAACATCACTCCGAACCGGTCCGATTGTTTGAGCATGATCGGCCTGGCCAGGGAAGTGGCGGCGCTGATTGGAAAAAAGCTGAAAAAGCCGTCCGTCAAATTGAAAGAATCTGGCGAAGATATTCGTTCCTTAGCTTCCGTTGTTATTATGGATGATGACTTGTGCCCGCGTTATACGGCACGAATCATTAAAAACATTCAAGTAGGTCCTTCACCGATCTGGATGAAATCCAGGTTGGAAGCGGCGGGATTACGCTCCATCAACAATGTCGTTGACGTAACAAATTTTGTCATGCTGGAAATGGGCCAGCCTCTGCACGCATTCGACTATAAATTTTTGGAAGAGGGAAGGATTGTTGTTCGCCGTTCAAAAGAAAATGAGGAGTTTACTTCTCTCGACGGAAAAAGCAGAATTCTTCCGGCCGATACTGTGCTCATCTGTGACGGAGTCAAGCCTGTTGCCATCGGTGGAATTATGGGAGGAGTGAATTCGGAAGTCAGGGACGATACGCAGACGATATTGCTCGAAAGCGCTTATTTTCATCCGGCTTCAATCCGACGTTCTTCAAGAAAATTAGCCATGCCAACGGATGCCGCTTTCCGTTTTGAAAGAGGCATCGATCCTGATGGCGTCATTCAGGCTCTCAACAGGGCCGCAAAACTCATTGCCGAACTGGCCGGAGGCTCTATCTGCAGGAATTACATTGATGAATATCCGCGGAAAATTTTTTCCGCTCATGACATTCCTTTGCGTTACGATCGAATCAAAAAGATTGTCGGCACCGAGATATCGGCGAGGGATATAAAGAAAATTTTAACTAGCATTGATCTGATCGTCAAGGCGGATGGAAAGGGCAGGTGGCTGGTTACGCCACCCTCCTGCCGACTGGATCTGACCAGAGAAATTGATTTGATTGAAGAATTAATTCGTCTTTATGGTTACCACAAGATTCCTCTGACCTTACCGTCCATATCGGTATCCGAAACGAAATCCCTGCCGCGGATTGAGCTCGAGGGAAGAATCAGGCGGGTGTTAACCGGCAACGGATTCAGTGAAATAATCAATTACAGTTTTGAAAATCCTTTGTCGGCTGACATCCTTAATTTGCCATTGAGCGACAGAAGAAGGCAGACGGTGAAGATAAAGAATCCACTCAGCGAAGAAATGTCTGTCATGCGTTCGACGATGGTATATGGTTTAATTGAAACAGCCAAACGGAACATCAACAACGGTTCTTCCGATCTAAAACTTTTTGAAATTGGAAAGGTTTTTTTGAGTCAGCAAGACGCTCTTCCGGACGAAATGAATATGTTGTCCTGTCTGATGACAGGCCGATTAACGGATACCTTTTGGCATATAAGGAGCATGGCGGATTTCTATAATTTAAAAGGTGCCGTAGATAATATCCTTTTCGATCTAAAAATCAGTCATTGCAAATTCAAATCGGATGAAGGGGAACCGTTCTTGCATCCCGGAAAATCATGCGGCATTTTTTATTATGACGAAAAGATAGGGTTTTTGGGAGAAATTCACCCCGACGTTTTAGAAAAATTTGATTTAAGAAACAAACTCTATGTGCTTGAAATTAAACTGGATTATCTTGCGGAAATATGGAAGCAGAACAAGATTCAATTCCGCGAAATAACTAAATTTCCATCGATTACCCGTGATGCTGCTTTCATTATTCCAGATGATTTGGAATCCGCAAAAATGATAGAAATTATTTTAGAACAGCAAGAATATTTACTTGAAAATGTTATAGTTTTTGATGTATACAAAGGCAAAGAGATTCCGGAAAACATGAAAAGCTTGGGATTGCGATTTTCTTATCGATCACCTGAAAAAACGCTCACTGATTCAGAAACAAACACCATCCATGATAGAATTATTAACAAATTAATATCCGTAACGGGTGCAAAGCTGAGAAGCTAAATCAAATATTAAAATGGAGGTAAGGATATGACGAAGATCGATATTATTCAGAATGTTTACGACAAACTTGGTTTCTCTAAAAAAGATTCCGCCGAAATTGTCGAAGCTGTTTTTGATATCATAAAAGACTGTCTGGCGAAAGGCGAAAAGGTCAAGATATCCGGTTTCGGCAATTTTGTTGTCAAGGAAAAAAGATCCCGTCGCGGACGCAATCCTCAAACCGGCGAGGAAATATCCATTACCGCACGTCGAGTATTAACATTTAAATCCTCGCAGGTGTTGCGCAAGGCATTAAACTGATTTTTTTAAAAAACCGGCAAGTTGACCACGAATAAAAGAGATTTTTCTTCTTGTTGGCGCCTTGGTTTTGATTTAAAGGTTTTTTGCCAATGTAAGGGGCAGGGGAAGGATGGAATCGAAAATTCCAGATAAAGCGTATTTCCGCATTGGGGAAGTGAGCAAAATCCTCGAAGTCGAACCTTATGTGATCAGATACTGGGAAACTGAATTCAAAACAATCAATCCGGTACGAACCAAGACGGCACAACGCCTCTACAGAAGAAAAGATGTATTGGAGCTGCTCAATATAAAAAACTTGCTTTACACACAACGATTCACTATTGACGGCGCAAAAAAGCAGCTTCATAAATTAAAATATAACAACGATAACGAGGACAACCATTTCGAGAAAAAGATTTTAATTCGCGTCAAGCAGGAATTGGAACAAATAAGAAAAATGATAAGTTGAAAAGCCGGCGTTCAATGCGCCGGCTTTTTTGAGGAAAATATTTTTAGCCTTTTTTGCTTGCTCTCTTGGACGCCTTAAGCGGATTGATTTTCTGAACTTTTTCTTGAATTTCAAGCTTCACATGAGTTGCGACGGGACAGTTTCCCCTGAACCATTTGCTGAAAGGATCGGCGTAGACCGTGCAATATTTTGCAGACTGATATTCGATTATTTTTCCACAACCTTCACATTTGTCAATGATCGGCTTGCAAATTCCGCCGATGAAACCACACCCCTTTTTGGTCATGAAAGTGCATTCCATTCCAGCCTTAACTGTTTGACAATTCATTGAATCCCCCTTGATCTGATATGTCTTTTCACGATTAAAAAACGTATTTACTTTGTCTAAAGCAGGCGTGTCCTTAACAACAAAAACAATCGCTGTCAAGCAATAATTGAAACGCTTGAATTCTATACATTTCAGCAAATTTGCCTAGAAAAAAACTTGAACACAAAAGGATTTGTTGCTAGTCTGCAAAAACTAAAAAATGGATTCATTATGCGGGCTGTCATTCAAAGAGTTGAGAGAGCTACTGTCAAAATCGGCCATCAACCCATATCGGCAATCAATCAGGGAATCCTGCTTTTATTGGGGGTGGAAAAGGCTGACACAGAAACCGACTGTGACTATATTCTTGAGAAAACCGTTCATTTGCGCATCTTTGAAGACGATCAGGGGAAAATGAATTGTTCATTGCTGGATGTCGGGGGATCCCTGATGGTCGTTTCGCAATTTACCTTGCTGGGCAATTGCGTTAAAGGACGACGTCCATCGTTCGGATCGGCTGAAGAACCGACAAAAGCAAGAAAAATGTATGAGTATTTTATTATGAGAGCCTCTCAAGAAGTTAAAAGTCTGGCCACAGGAAAATTCCAGGAAATGATGAAACTGGAACTTGTCAATGACGGACCTGTCACTATCATTTTGGACAGCAGGAAAAATTTTTAATCATGCAGAACTACGAAATAAAAATAGACAAGGACGGTCTCTGGTATTATAACGGCGCCCATATGTTTCGGAAAGATATCGTCAATCTTCTTTTTCAACATCTAAGACAGGATGAACATGGCCGGTATTTGATTGAGATGGGCCTGGATTGCTGCTATCTTGACGTCGAGGACACGGCATACATTGTCATCGCCGTTTACAAAACCAGGCATCCCCAAACAGGACGCGAACAGATAGAAATTTTACTCAATGACGATTCTTGTGAAATACTGAACCTAGATACATTACGTGTTGGAAAAGAAAATGTCTTGTATTGCAGGGTGAAGGGAAACACATTTGATGCACGCTTCTCGCGGAAAGCCTATTATCAGATGGCCGATTTTATCGAACATGAGGAAGGCAAAAATGGTTTCTATGTAAAATTAAATGAAGACCAATATAATATCTATTACGATCCGGCGTCACAAATAAATGGAGGTAGCAATGCTTGAAGACCACATTAAAGAATCATTGACATTTGATGATTTGCTTTTGGTACCGGCAAAATCGGCAATCCTACCAAGAGATGTCGACACGACAACTTTTTTAACGAAGAACATTGCCCTGAGAATCCCCATCGTTTCAGCCGCTATGGATACCGTCACGGAATCACGGACGGCGATTTGCATGGCCCAGGAAGGCGGCATCGGGATCATTCACCGAAACATGAGTATCGAACAACAGGCTCTTGAAGTTGACAAGGTGAAGAAATCAGAAAGCGGCATGATTGTGGATCCCATAACGATTGAACCGGAACGAAAGGTGAGAGACGCCTTGAATTTAATGAATCAATATTCCATTTCCGGCGTTCCGGTGGTGAAAAACAAAAAGCTCGTCGGAATTCTGACAAACCGTGATTTGCGATTTGAGGAGAACTTGGATCAACCGGTGGCCAATGTCATGACCAAAAAAAATTTGGTTACGGTTTCTTCAAATATTTCGCTGGAAGAATCCAAGAAGCTTTTGCACAAACATCGCATTGAAAAACTGCTTGTCGTGGATGACGAGTACCGTTTGAAAGGGCTGATTACCATCAAGGACATCGAAAAAATCCGGCGATATCCAAACGCCTGCAAGGACGCGCTGGGAAGACTCCGCGTGGGGGCGGCCGTGGGAATTTTGGACCGGGAATCCAGAATCGATGCGCTCTTGGCTGCGGGCGCCGATGTCATCGTGATTGACACTTCGCACGGTCACTCCAAGGGCGTGCTTGATGCCGTGAAATCCACAAAAAGAAATTTTCCGAAATGCGAGCTCATCGCCGGCAATGTCGCCACGGCTGAAGGTGCCAAAGCCTTGATAGACGCAGGCGTCGATGGGGTCAAGGTCGGTGTCGGGCCGGGATCCATCTGTACCACCCGAGTCATTGCAGGAGTCGGTGTTGCCCAAATGTCGGCCATTCGCGATACCTATAAGGTCGCTTCTAAAAAAGGTATTCCGGTCATTGCTGATGGCGGGATCAAGTACTCCGGCGATATCGTTAAAGCCATCGGAGCCGGTGCGCATTGCGTGATGATCGGTGGACTTTTCGCCGGAACCGAAGAGAGTCCGGGTGAAACCATTTTGTTTCAGGGACGCAGCTACAAGGTCTATCGAGGCATGGGGTCTTTGGAAGCGATGAAGATGGGCAGCCGAGATCGCTATTATCAGGACGACATGGAAGGTTCTTTAAAAATGGTTCCGGAAGGTATCGAGGGAAGAGTTCCTTTCCGCGGATCACTTTCTGCAAGCATTCAACAACTCATCGGCGGACTCAAAGCCGGCATGGGTTATGTCGGATGCAAAACAATTCCCGAACTGATACAAAAAGCACGTTTTGTGCGGATTACGCAGGCCGGTTTACGTGAAAGCCACGTTCATGACGTGATTATCACCAAAGAAGCTCCCAATTACTGGTTAGATTAGTGATTAGTTCGGACAAATTCATTCAACCGGTTTGTTCCTCCTCCTCCTTCTGATCATGATAGAATAGAAACTTGGATTAATTGACCATGAAGCATTCTGATTTCGTTCACCTTCATCTCCATACCCAATACAGTCTTCTGGACGGCATGATCCGTCTGGAGGATCTCTTTAAAAAAGCGCGCGACTACAAAATGCCCGCCTTGGCCATTACGGATCACGGAAATATGTTCGGGGCCGTTGATTTTTATCAGCAAGCTTATAAGTACGGAATAAAACCAATCATTGGATGTGAGCTGTATGTGGCGCAAAATAAACTCACGGATAGAATCGCTGGAGAGAGCGCCCGGCATTTGATCGTCCTGGTCAAAAATTCACAGGGCTATAAAAATCTGATGAAGCTGACTTCCACGGCTTATCTGAAGGGATTTTATTACAGACCGCGCGTTGACAAGGAATTGCTCAGAGAATTTCATGAGGGCCTCATCGCTTCCAGCGCCTGTCTGCAGGGCGAAGTTGCTTCTTGCATTCTTCAGGGAAACATGGAAATGGCCAGGAAAGCCGCACTGAATTACCTGGAAATATTTGGAGAGGGCAATTTTTATCTCGAATTGATGGAAAATGGACTGCCTGAACAAAAAATTGTCAATGCCGGCCTGATAGAATTAAGCAAGGAACTTTCAATTCCGTTAATTGCCACCAACGATTGTCATTACCTGGATCGTGATCACGCCGAAGCGCATGACGTTCTGCTTTGCATTCAAACGGGGAAAACCATGGCCGACAAAGACAGGATGTCGTTGGGCACAGATCAGTTTTATTTTCGATCACCGGATGAAATGCGACAATTATTCTCACTCACCCCCGAAGCCATAGCTAATACCGTCAGCATCGCTGAAAAATGCAATTTTTCATTGGAGTTGGGACAATTCATCCTTCCGAATTTCCAAGTAAAGAATCCTGAAGAAACACTTAATGATTATCTGGAAAGAAAAGCCAAAGAAGGATTGGAAAAGCTTTTCCCCATAATATTAAGGGATCAAAAAGAAAACGAACTTGAAGTCCTCGCAAAATATAAAAAAAGGCTCCACGATGAGCTAGAAATCATCAAATCCATGGGGTTTGCGGGCTACTTTTTAATTGTTTCGGATTTTGTGAAACACGCCAAGCATAACGATGTCCCCGTTGGTCCCGGGCGGGGTTCCGCTCCGGGCAGCCTCGTGGCCTACGCTTTGAGAATCACAAATATCGACCCCATTCGTTACAATTTGTTTTTCGAACGTTTTCTGAATCCCAGCCGAATCAGCATGCCGGATATCGACATTGATTTTTGCGAAGAGGGCCGGGACGATATCATCCGATACGTCATGGAGAGATACGGCCAGGACAAAGTCGCCCAGATCATCACTTTCGGGAAAATGAAAGCCAAGGCAGTGGTCAGAGATGTGGGCAGAGCCCTGAATATGCCTTACGCTGATGCGGATAAAATCGCAAAACTGATTCCCAACGACCCTAAAATCACCCTCACTGAGGCCATCAAAAATGAACCGCGTCTTGCCGACGAGGAAAAAAATAACCCCACAGTCGCCAAATTGCTGGCACTTTCAAGAATTCTCGAGGGCATCAACCGTCACGCTTCAACGCATGCGGCCGGGGTGGTGATTTCCGATGTGCCATTGGTGGAAAGGGTTCCGCTGTGTATTCCCAAAGATGACGTGGTAACACAATTTTCAAAAGATGATATTGAAAAGATCGGCTTGACCAAGTTCGATTTTCTCGGACTGAAAACCCTTACGGTTATTAAAAAAGCTCTTAAATTTATTAAACACTTCAAAGGGTTAGAAATTGATATTGATAATCTTCCTCTTGACGACAAAAAAACATATGAGCTGTTGGGGCGCGGTCAAACAGACGGGGTTTTCCAAATGGAAAGCGCAGGTATGACGGACTTGGCTATAAATTTCAAGCCGGATAACATCGAGGACATCATCGCCTTGATCGCGCTTTATCGTCCCGGTCCCATGAGAATGATTTCAGAATTCATAAAGCGCAAGCAGGGAACAACCAAAATATCTTATGAATTGCCGCAACTGGAAGAGATTCTGAAAGAAACTTACGGCATCATATTATATCAGGAGCAGGTCATGCGCATTGCCAGTGTCATTGGGGGATATTCCATGGCCGAAGCAGATACCTTGCGGAAAGTCATGGGCAAAAAATTGACTGAGGCGATGGAAAAGGAAATGCCTAAATTTATTGAAGGGGCTAAACGAAACAGAATCAATGAAAATATTGCAAGAAAAATATGGGAACAAATCAAGGAATTTGCCTCCTACGGTTTCAACAAATCACACAGTACAGCCTATGCCATCATTGCTTATCAAACCGCCTATCTAAAAGCGCATTATCCCGCCGAATTTATGACTGCCCTGCTCACCAGTGAAAAGGACAACCCTGATAAAATTATCAAATACATGACGGCGTGCAAAGAAATGGGAATCAGCATTTTGCCTCCGGACATCAACGAATCCCAAAAAGATTTCACAATTTCAGGCGAAAACATCCGCTTCGGAATGGCCGCTATAAAAAATGTTGGCCTGGCTGCAATCGAATCAATCATTTCGGTGAGAGAAGAAGGCAGGTTTTCTTCTTTTATGGATTTTTTAACCCGAGTCGATTTGCGCAAGGTCAATAAAAAAGTTGTCGAAAGCTTGATTAAATGCGGCGCTTTTGATTCTCTTGGTTATAAACGCAGTCAGCTGATGATGCATTGTGAAGAGGCTATGGAGCAAGCTCAGAGAAGCAAAAAAGAAAAGCTTAGCAACCAATCCAGTTTTTTTGAGCAGTTGAACTCAAATCGCTCGGCTCAAGACAATGGCGTTCTTTCCTATGAAATACCCGATGATGTTCCGGAGTGGGATCAGAAAAGCAAGCTGTCTCTGGAAAGAGAAGCTTTGGGATTTTACATCACCGGCCATCCGCTACTGAGTTTTTCTGACAGATTAAAATACATCACCGACTGCAATTCGGCGACCATCCATAATAAAAACGATAAGGATGACGCGACAATCGCTGGAATAATAAGTTCTAGAAGCGAAAAAAAGACAAAAAAAAATGATATCATGTGTTATGTAACGATTGAAGATTTAAAAGGATCGGTCAATACGATTTTTTTTGCTGATCTCTACAGAAAATATTATGCCCTTTTACATGGGGAAGAGCCTGTGGTGATCAAGGGAAAAATCGACATAAGCGGAAATGAGGAAAACCAAAAAATTACCGTAATCGCTCAGGAGGTTATTCCAATAACTCAAGCATTGGAAAATCCTTTCAAAGAAATACATTTTATAGTTGATATCGAAAAAATTTCTTTGGAAACCATGGATGATTTTATTTCTTTGATCAAAAAACATACCGGTAAATTCAACGCTTATATGCATCTTCTGAATCAAAAAAGTGAAACAACCGTGTACTTGGGCGATGCTTGCCGACTTGATATTACGGATGCGCTCAGAAGAGAGGCTGATACGATTTTGGGGGAAGGGTCCACCATTTACTCATAACCGTCGCAATCTCCGATATTAATGCTTGGAGCCATAATTTTTAAATCAAACTGGTGAAAAAAGGGTTGCAGATGAAGTATCAGGAGAGAACCTATCGAAATTTAGTCAACAAAGATAATCTCATTTCATATAATGTAAAATTAGGAGAAAGCGATTTGTTGATCAGCTCTGATCTTAATCTAAAGGAAGAGGCTCTGAAATCCTTAGCCTGTCATCGTCATGCTCTGGAAACATACATAGAAAACCATCCAGCATTCTATTCTTCTCTTCTGCCGTTGCCCGAAGATAAATTAGCTCCTCCCTTGGTTCGGGATATGCTGACGAAGTCAAAAATCTGCGGCGTGGGCCCGATGGCGGGCGTGGCCGGGGCTGTCGCCGAATTTGTAGGATATGATTTAATGGACCATACAAAAAATTTGATTATTGAAAACGGAGGAGACATTTTTCTTCAGTCGGAAAGGAATCTTATTGTTTCGGTTTACGCCGGAGATTCTCCCTTGAGTTTCAATGTAAATTTTGTCGTTAAATCTGAAGATACTCCGCTGGGAATATGTACATCATCGGCGACGGTCGGTCCTTCAGTGAGTTTCGGAAAAGCTGACGCGGTTTGCGTGGTTTCGAAATCAGCCACTCTAGCCGATGCCGCGGCGTCCGCCATCGGCAATAAAGTGAAAACAAAAGACGATATTAAAGCCGCTCTGGAGTTCGGCATAAAATTAAACGGCGTTCGGGGCATTATCATTGTTATCGGCAATGAAATGGGTGTAATAGGGGAGGTGGAGTTGATTTAATAAATCGTTTTTTTAACTAACATGCGGATATTCATCCAGAAAGGGTATTTTATGAAAAAAGACTGCCCGATTTGCCATCTTCACAACCAATCTTTCATTTCCCATTCGGCCTCTAAAGAGAAAATGACTTTTCATTGCATCCGATGCGGTCACTTTACGATCACGCGGACCGCCATTCGAATGGCGGACAACAAAAACATAACCAAGTTGCTTTCGTCGTGGATCAGAAATCTTTCGGAATTAAATGTAGATGTTCCTGAAATAAACATCAAATGCCTAAAAGATGTTGAGAATTCCATACCGGAGTACAATCCTTCCGATAAACAATATCTGTTTTTGCGAAATATTTCCCGTAAATCTAGATATCCTGGAGACAGCGTCAATATTTCCCCGGAATTTGACTTTCCCCTGGCTTGGGCAAAAGAACCGAGGGAAGTTCTGTTTTATATAAGATTCCTTGTCGAACGGGGTCTCCTGGTTTTAACCGGCGAAAAAGGTGATTTTCCCGCGCGCATCGACGGAACTGTTTCCGTTATGATAAGCTCTAATGGATGGGAATATCTTGATCAATATGAGCAGCGGGCCATAGAATTGAGCCAGGCCTATGTCGCCATGTCCTTTTCTAAAGAAATGAATATGATTTGGGAAAAAGCCATCAAGCCGGCCATTCATGATGCCGGCTATAAAGCTTGCCGTTATGAAAACAAACGGCAGATGGATAGAATCAATTCAAAAATTATTAATGAAATAAAAAACTCTCTTTTTGTTGTTGCCGAAGTAAGCGATCAAAAACAAACCGTTTATTTTGAAGCAGGGTACGCCATGGGCAGAAATCTTCCCGTCATTTGGTGCGTAAGAAAAAACATTCTGGAAAATGTTCATTTTGAAAGAAAAAATTACAATTATATTTCATGGAATACATACAACGATTTAAGAAACAAATTATACAATATGATTTGTATATCAGTTGGGCGGAGGAAGACAATATAATGGCAAGGTTGCTTAAATTTATAATTTAAAAAAGTTTTATTATGTTTACATAACATATCTTATAGGACATTTTTTACAAGGGTTAAATATTTTAAATGAGGCTCGAATGATCATTTGTAAATTGTTAATAAATTTTTAAATGCCGTCAGCAGCCAGTTGTTGAATGAGCTTTACTTGGCGATCATTTAACTTCTTAGGAACTTCGACATTAATTTTTACATACATATCTCCCCTCGAAGCACCTTTCATCCCGGGAACGCCAAAGCCTTTCATTCTTATTTTGGTATTATTCTGAGTTCCGGGAGGAATTTTTATTCTTTTGGTCGTACCATCGAGCATGGGGACATCAATCGATGTGCCCAATGCCGCTTGAGAAAATCTTATTGTTCTTTCAAGATACAAATCATTTCCATCTCGGGCATAAATGGGATGAGGCAAAACATTAATATTTAGATATAAATCTCCGTTAGGACCTCCATTGACGCCAGAGAGGCCTTTTCCTGGCAATCTTAATTTTTTTCCTGTACTAATGCCGGCCGGAATTTTAACGTTTATGTCTTCAATGCGATTTTCCAGTTGAAAGGATATTTTTTTTTCTGTTCCGAAAACCGATTCCTCCAGCGTTATGGATAGATTATACTCGGCATCTTGTCCTTTTTGAGGCATATTTGAGTAACGGCGGCCTTCCGATCCCATGCTCCCGAAAAGTCCCACAAAAGGATCATCGTAATCATCATTCAGGCCGCTACCCCTTCTGCTGGTTCGAAAAGTTGTTCTACCTCCTCTTGCTGTGCCAAAACCGAAACTCCGTAAAATTTCATCAATGTCAAAGCCACGGAATATATCCTCCTGGGAGAATTGCTGACGGAACTGGTCGGCGGAACCAAACTGGTCATACTGCTTGCGTTTTTCTGTGTCACTCAAAACGGCGTAGGCTTCGCTTATTTTCTTGAATTTTTCTTCGGCCGCCTTGTTATTGGGATTTCTGTCTGGATGCCATTTAAGGGCGAGTTTTCTGTATGCTTTTTTTATATCATCCGCCGAGGCTTTTTTATCGACACCCAAAACATCGTAATAATCTTCTGCCATGATTCTCCTTCTGAAAATAAGTAATTATGATGAAATTATTATGCAATAATTTAAGCATTAATTCCCGATTGAAAAGCTTCCAAGTTCAAATTTTTTAATTTTTCAGGAAATGCTCCAGAAATTACTTTTCCCCAAAGAGATTTCTCCACATTGAGTAAATTAGATAAAGCGCCCAGAAGCACGACATTGGCCGCCTTTACATTTCCGGCTTTTTTCGCCAACGAGGTGGCGTTGACTGAAACAACCTTTTTGTAATTTTTTTCAAGATATTCAATAATATTCAACGGATATGCTGTTTCCCCTAAATTTACCTCCGGCGGCAGGATTTTGTCGTTATTGACGATAATTGCCGTCTCTTTTTTGAGAAATGAAATATACCGTAATGACTCCATTTTTTCAAAAGATACCAGAATATCGACACTTCCAGGCTCCGCCAGAGGAGAATATACTTTTTTTCCGAAACGAACATGACTTGTTACGCACCCCCCGCGTTGAGCCATGCCGTGAACTTCACTCTTTTTGACGTCCCACCCGGCATTCATTACAACCTCGCAGACGATGTCGCTTGCCCGCAAGATTCCCTGCCCGCCTACTCCGGCAAATAGAATATTTTTCACTTCATTATAAATCATTTAAAATTATCCTTTAATCTATAGCTTTAAATTTGCAAATTTGAGCACATAAACTGCATCCATTGCACAAGGTTTCATCTATATGGGCAATGCCTGCCCTTCTTGAACCTTCTTTTTTGATCCCTTTTTTCCAGAAAATCGCCGGACAATTCAAATCAAGACAGGCCCTGCAACCTTCGCATTTACCAGCATCGACCTTAAGAGCCGGTTTAGGCTTTTTGGCCGTTCTTTTAAAAAGGACGCAAGGACTTTGGGAAATGATGACGGAGGGACCGCTTTTGGCCAGTTCTTCTTTTATGGCTTTTTGCGTTTCTTTTTGGTCAAAAGGATCAATGATCCTTATATTTTCAATACCTAGTGCTGAAGTCAACTCTTTGAGATTGACTTTCTTTGTTTCATTGCCCATAAGCGTGAAGCCTGTCCCCGGATGTTCCTGCATTCCCGTCATGGCCGTGGTGCTGTTATCCAGAATAATGACTAGGGCATCACTCTGGTTATATGCCATGTTCATCAAAGAAGTAATGCCGGAATGCAGGAATGTCGAGTCACCGATGACACCGACAACCTTCCCCTTCCCTTTTTCTTTCATCGCTTTGCTCATTCCGTGGGTCATTCCTATGCTTGCGCCCATGCAAATGCATGAATGCATCCCTTCGAGGGGCTTCATGTAAGACAAAGTGTAACATCCGATATCTCCGTGAACAAAAGCCTTTTGTTTTTTCAATGCGTAGAAAAGCGCCCGATGCGGACACCCGGGACAGAGATTCGGCGGACGCGGCGATAGCCTCTCCGGATACGCAACAGCAGGAAGTCCTTCTTTCAAGACGGCCTTTCTGATCACGCCGGGGTCGAATTCATTGGTGTACGGAAAGATTTCCTTGCCAATCACCTGAATGCCCAAAGCCTTGATCTGATCTTCCAGAAAAGGATCCAGTTCTTCGATGACATATATTTTTTTCACCCGGGAGGCAAAATCACGAATTAATTTTTCCGGCAGGGGGTAAACCATTCCCAACTTGAGGTAGGAATAGTCCGGGAAAACTTCCTTCGCGTAATTATAAGGCATACCCGCCGTGATGATGCCGACGTCGGCGTTTTGGATTTCCATTTTATTTTCCGGAAAAGTTTCGGCAAAATCTTTCAATTTGTATTGCCTCTTTTCCACTTCCACGCGACGGAGGCGTGCGCAGTGCGGCACCATCACATATTTTTCCGCATTGAAGATCAACGCGGTCTTGTCGATGTAGGGTTCTGGCTCTGAAAGCGTGACAATCGATTTGGAATGAGAAACGCGCGTCGTTGAACGAAGAAAAACCGGCGTGTCAAATTCTTCGCTGATGGCGAAGGCCAGCTTGATATATTCCTTGGCTTCCTGCGCGTCAGAAGGTTCCAGCATGGGTATTTTGGCAAAACGCGCGTAATGGCGGTTATCCTGTTCATTTTGCGAACTGTGCATCGAGGGATCATCGGCGGTGATGATCACCAAGGCTCCGTTGGTTCCCGTGTAGCTGACGGTAAAGATAGGATCGGCTGCCACGTTGACGCCGACGTGTTTCATCACCGCCATGGCTTTCGCCCCGGCCAAAGCTGCGCCAATGGCCACTTCCACGGCGACTTTTTCATTGGGTGACCATTCTGCATAAACCCCGTCGTATTTGGAAAATTCTTCCAGGATCTCCGTGCTGGGCGTTCCAGGGTACGCCGCAGCGAATCTCACGCCCGCTTCGTAGGCGCCACGGGCAACGGCTTCATTGCCGGACATCAATACTTTCAAAAATACCTCCCGCCGAAAGATCAGCTGAGTGTGGAAATTTTGTATTTGATAAATACAGCCATGGACGGATCTTTTGTTTTTTCCAGGGCTTTTCTGTAATTTTCCAGGGCATTTTCCCTGTTATTCATCAATTCATACATCCTGGCGATATTGCGCAGAGCCATGGATTCAAATCCTATTTTTTTGTTTTTTTGCGCTTTTTCGAAATACTCCAGAGCGGACTTATAATCCTTTCTTGCCTCATAACAGTAACCGATCGAGGTCAGGGCGAGAAATTTCATTCCGGCGGCATCTGAAATTCTAGAGGCAACGAATTTTTTGTAAGAAGCAATGGCGTTGTCCAGTTCGCCTGCGTGGTAGTAGAGATTGCCAAGATGATAATGAGCCATGCGCGCGCTCCAGCTGTGTGGATATTTATCGGTGAGCTCTTTGTAAATTTTAATGTTTTTAGCGAGAATTTCTGGCGATTCCACGTTTTCGGATGTTTCCTTTTGAGACTTGGCATACATTTCTCTTGCCGCATACTGGTAATGGCTCCAGTAGAGATAAATGAAAACGGCGATAAAAACAGCCAAAACAGTTCCGGCGACAATGGAATAAAAACGTTTTTTGTTCTCCGCTATGTAGTCCGTAATCAATTCCATCGTTGACTGAAACTTGTCCGGACCATCCAGGTTAAGATCTTTTTTAGATATTTTCGAAGCCATATTCTTCTCCTCTGATATTGTATTTTTCTTTTAGCTCCAAAAGCATTTTCGGTATACGGCGAATTTTCCCCTCATAATTGGTGCAGGCGTGAATCGTATAGCCCTCCACGAAAAGATTATTCATGTCTTCATCCCAGATCCGCGAATCAAACCTGACCGTCGCTTTCTTGATGTAACCGAATACCGTTTCGATGGTCAGCAGCTGATCATAGACGGCAAATTTCAAGTAATCACAGCTCACCTTGATCAGGGGAAGATTGAGAAAAAGTTTGTTGAGCTCCGTATAGGGAAGGCCCAATTGA
Source organism: Smithella sp. (assembly GCA_035382085.1). Classification (GTDB taxonomy): domain Bacteria; phylum Desulfobacterota; class Syntrophia; order Syntrophales; family Smithellaceae; genus Smithella. Next base: position 21,745 of record DAOSZO010000001.1, on the reverse strand, counting down.
CGCATCAGTTCGTTGCGTCCCAATTCGAACCATTTGATGTAGTTCGTGTGGTAAACCACACCCATGGCATCGGTGTCTGCGAAAAGCACCCTGACTTTCGTAATGTTCCTAACGGACAATTTCGCTCCAGTTCCTTATAAATTTTTCCATGAGCAAATGACCCGGGGAAACTATGATTTGGCTTTCCCTGGCGGTCCGTTCCTGAAAGGGAACGCCGGCCGCTCTGTTTTCGTTTTTTATGGACGACAGCACGGCAAACGGACTGGGATCGGCGACATGCGTTCTCACGTCAATGGGAGTGGGATGATCGCTCAAAACAATGATCCGAAAGTCCTCCCCATAGGAATCCATCTGATTCAAAATGGGTCCCACGATTTTTTCATCAAACAGCTCAATGGCCCTGATTTTGCCCTCGGCGTTTCCTTCGTGCCCCATTTCATCCGGCGCCTCAAGATGGACGAAGACAAAATCCATAAATTTCAATACATCCAGCGCCATTTTGGCCTTGCCTTCGAAGTTTGTGTCAATGTAACCGGTGGCCCCTTCGACGGCAAACACTTTGAGCCCCGCCATCAGCCCGATGCCCTTGAGCAAATCAACCGCGGAAATCATGCCCCCGGTGATCGAATATTTCTCGGTTAACGGCACCATCTTCGGCTTTCTTCCCTGCCCCCAGAGCCAGATGGAATTGGCCGGTTTTTTTCCGAGACTCTGTCTTCTCTGGTTCACGGGATGATTTTTCAGAACCTCGGCGGCACTGGCTATGATGTCGTTGATTTCCTGTTCCGAATCGCCGTGGGGCAAATAAGGCGCGATCGGCCGCCCGGTGATGTCATGGGGCGGTGTTGTTTGCGGAGAAGACGACGCCCTGCGTCTTACGAACAAATGACGGTAGCCCACGCCGGGGAAGAACTCGTAGAGATCCGAACGGAGTTTTTTATTGATGTCCAGAATAATTTCCCTTGCTTCCTCGGAAGTAATGTGTCCCGATGTGAAATCTTCCATGTAGGCGCCGGGGGAATCCTTCTCTCCGATGGTGACAAGATTGCAGCGGTAAACCATGTCATTCTCCTCAAGAGCAATTCCCATGCTTATCGCTTCAAGCGGTCCCCGTCCCGAATAGGTTTCCGCTGGATTGTAGCCTAGGACACTCAAGGTGGCCACGTCACTGCCGGGACTCATCCCGCTGGGAATGGTATCCACAAGACCAAGGGTTCCTTCAGCGGCAATCTGATCCATAAAGGGCGTAAAGGCGCATTCCAGAGGAGTTTTCCCTCCCAACTTTTCCGATGGATAATCGGCCATCCCATCCCCTAGTAAAATCACGTATTTCATTTTGCTTTATCCAATCCGCTCAAGCTTCTAATTTAATTCATCTTCAACTCTGATGAGCTTTGTCGGTCCCTGCACGACATCGAGCAGGTCAATTTTTTTCAGCGCTTTTCGCACGTCTTTTTCCCTGGCTTTGTAAGTGGTCATCACAATGGGCACAGCACCCCTCTTACCCCGAGCTTTCTGGATGCAGGCAGCGATGCTGATATTATATTTCCCTAGAATGCCGGAAATCTTGGAAAGAACGCCCGGTCGATCCAACGCAGAGAAACGGAAATAATACTTTGTTTCCACTTCATCCATTGGTATGAGTTTTATGGGCGTCATTTCCGCCTCGCTGATTGAGCGCAAAGGCGATCTCAACGACGTACCTTTCAAAATATTTCTGGCACTGTCAATGATGTCACTGAAAACCGCGCTTGCCGTGGGCATCATGCCCGCCCCCTGGCCGAAGAGAAAAACCGGTCCGGAGGCGTCTCCCATGATGTGAAACGCGTTGTAATTCTGATTCACGTTGGCCAGAAGATGACCCGAAGGAATCATCGTCGGATGAATTCTCGCTTCCACCAAACCGTTTCTGAGCATTGCTATAGCCAGCAGTTTTATCCGATAACCGAGCTCTTTCGCAAAAGCGATATCCTCTCGGGTGATTCCCGTGATGCCTTCGAGATAAATGTCATCAAGGTGTACCTTTTTACCGTAGGCCAAGGACAGGACAATCGCCATTTTATGCGCGGTATCCAACCCTTCGATGTCAAAAGTAGGATCGGCCTCGGCAAAACCAAGTTTTTGCGCCTCTTTCAGAACGGCATCAAACGGCTTGTCCTCATCAGTCATTTTGGTCAGGATAAAATTACATGTGCCGTTCATGATGCCCATGATGGAATTGATTCGGTTGGCGGCAAGGCTCTCTTTTAAGGTCTTGATGATAGGAATGGTTCCTCCGACACTGGCCTCAAAGCCGATGTCCACGCCTTTTTTCTGAGCGGCGGAAAAAAGTTCATTGCCGTGGGTCGCCAAAAGCGCCTTGTTAGCGGTCACAACGTTTTTTCCATTCGCTATCGCCTCCAGAAGAAATGTTCTCGCCGGTTCGTAACCCCCCATCAATTCAATGACAATTGAAATATCAGGATCATTAAGGATTTCCCCGGCGTCGGTCGTGAGGAGATTTTTGTTGACTTTCACGACACGGGCGGTAGTGATGTCTATGTCGGCGATGCGCTTAAGAACAAGCTTGGCGCCCAGTTTTCTGTTTATCAGATTTTCATTTTGGCGCATCAGTTTGACCACTCCCGTACCGATGGTGCCGAAACCTATCAATCCGACTTGGATTTCTCTCATTGTAATCACCTGATATTATTTAATAATTTAAGAATTTCTCCTTCAAGCAACCGGCCGTTTCACAATGGCTTCTCCTATAACAAATATAGCCTTGTTGTCAATTAAATATAAATAATGCCTGATGATTTGACCAATGAAGAATCTGGATTCAAACAAAAATTGAAAATGTCAATGCTTGAGGGTGATCGGTTTTCCTTCTTCCCCCGCATAGAAAACAATAATTTCAGCCGTTTCAGAGCCTTCGTTTTTTCCGTAATGGTTTTTGTTGACCACTTCAACGAGAGAATCACCTGCCTTGAGATGAAGTACCTTACCGTCCTCGGTGGTGACGGTTAATTCTCCTTTCAACAAAACACCTCCGTTGATGACCGGGTGTCGGTGCATTTCCAGTTCCGTGCCTGCGGGAATTTTGATTCTTAAAATAGTTATTTCAGGTTGCCCCGAAGGATACCCGGGCAAAATCGTGTCATCCCAGCTTCTGGTTGACTTCGCCAGCTGCTCAACGGCAATCGTCTGAATATTTTCAGCACAGGCAACGATCACGAAAAACGATGCGACTAATATTGCACGGATCATGTTTCTCATTTTCTTCCTCCGAAATATTTCAGCAGGATTGTTTCAACTGTCGGTAAATTTCATCATGCAGCGGCGTTGGCACTCCGGCTATTCGCCCCGCATGACAAAGATATCCCGTCAGCGCGTCGATTTCCGTCGGCTTACCTGACTCAAAATCCAGCTGCATGGAGGTTTTTGAATCATAATCAAATCCCGCGACCATTTCCATCGCCTTGTCCACGGCATCCGGAGACAAATAGATTTGTTGCATGCGCGCCACAGCAACCACCTCCATCATCATCGCTCTGGCCTTTTGTCTGAGTCCGGGATCTTCCCGGATACCTCCATAGGTTTTGCCGGTGGCCGAAGTGAGAGAACCGAGTGGACACATCAGCAGGTATTTCGTCCATAATACTTCAGAAATTTTATCCGTCAAGGTCGCGTCGATCTGCGCCTTCAGAAGCAAATCCAGGATTTGGGAATATTGGGCGGCGGAAACGAAATCATCCGTTCCGAAAGTCAGCTTGCAGGAGCCGCCCTCCTGTTTGACGACGCCGGGTTCAAGGATATGAGAAATGATATACACGCTGCCTCCGATGATGTCGGCCCATGGCAAGACATTGCGCAGCCTTTGAACATTGTTGATGCCGTTTAACAGCGGAATCACCACTGTGTGCCGATGCATGCACCCCGCAAATGTCTGCGCGGCATTTTCCAGAGAATAGCTTTTGGTACAGAAAAAAATCAAATCCAGCATGCCCGCCTCTTGGGGATGATCCGTGACGATTCGGGGACGGGCAAGGCAGCGTCCTTCACGCGTGATGAGTTTCAATCCATGTTTCCTAATGGCGTTTAAGTGCTCTCCTCTTGCGATGAAAATCACTTCGTGTTCCTCTGCGTTTTCATAGCGCAGAGCGAGTTTTCCTCCGAAATATCCCCCTACCCCACCGATGCCGATTATTCCGATTCTCATCCTGTCCTCGCCAAATCCAATTTGCCCTGCCATTTCCAGAGCAACATTTCCTTTAAAATCCGATGTTCCGGTTTCTCCAGGCAGGGATCGCGTTCCGCCAATTCAAAAGCATCCTGTTTGGCGTCATTGAGAATTCGCGCATCGCGAACAATGCTGGCGATTCTGAAATCGGGCAATCCCGATTGTCTTGTTCCAAGAAAATCACCGGGACCGCGAATAGCCAAATCCTCTTCGGCAATTGCGAAGCCGTCGGTGGTTCTTTCCATGACCTTCAGTCTTTTATGCGCATCGGCGGAGCAACGGTAATCCGCCAGCAGAACGCAGAGCGAGGGAATGTCCCGGCGTCCGACCCGGCCGCGCAGCTGATGGAGTTGAGAAAGACCGAAACGTTCGGCATGCTCAATGACCATCAGCGACGCCCTCGGAACATCGATTCCCACTTCAATGACCGTGGTGGAAACCAGAATCTGAATCTTGCTTTCGAGAAAGTCTTTCATGACGGCGTCTTTTTCCTTGTCCTTCATCTTGCCGTGAATGAGGCCAACCCGATAATCGGGGAAAACATCCTCCTGAAGATGTCTGGCCATGTTGGTTGCATCTTTCAGGTCCAGGGCTTCGGATTGCTCCACCAAAGGATAAACCACGAAAGCCTGCAGGCCCTTTTCCAGCTCGCCCCTGATGAGCCGGTAGGCCTTTTCCCTCTGGCTTTCCGACAGCAAAATAGTGTGGACAGGAAGTTTGCCGGGGGGCATTTCATCAATGACGGAAACATCCAGGTCTCCGTACACGGTCATCGCCAGCGTGCGGGGAATCGGTGTCGCCGTCATGACCAAAACATCCGCGTTGATCCCTTTGGCGCGCAGCGTCGCCCGCTGCATCACGCCGAAGCGGTGCTGTTCGTCTACCACCACCATGCCCAGCCGGTGAAAATTCACGTCCTCCTGGATTAAAGCGTGTGTTCCGACGACAATGTCGGCCTCGCCGCTGCGGATTTTTTCCAGGGCGCTTTTTCTCTGCGAAGTCGTTAATCCTCCAGCAAGCAAAACCACGTTCAGCCCCAAATGCCGCGACCAGTTTTTGATGTTCTGATAGTGCTGTTGAGCAAGAATTTCCGTCGGCGCCATGATCGCGGCCTGATAGCGATTATCGCAGGCGATCACCATTGCCGCCATCGAAACGATCGTTTTCCCGCTGCCGACGTCGCCTTGGAGAAGCCTGTTCATCACGGTGGGGGCGGACATGTCTTGTTGAATTTCACGAATGACCCTTTTTTGCGCTTCCGTCAAATCAAAAGGCAAAAGGGCGAAAAATTTTTTCAATAAGCTTCCTTCCGTATTGAAACGGATCCCGACATCCAAAATCCTCCCCCTTTTTTTGACGGCCATGCCCAGTTGAAAAAAGAAGAATTCGTCGTAAATCAATCGCCGGTGAGCTTCGGATTGACAGGCAATCAGTTTTTCCAGCGGCGCATGGTTCTCGGGAAAATGGACGCGGGAAAGCGCTTCACGAATAGGAATCAAATTTCTTTTCTCCAGAATATCATCGGGTATCGGCGATGCCACGTATCGAGCATAATGGTCCAGGGCATATTTGATGACTCTGCGGAAATATTTTTGATGCAGGCCTTCCGTTTCGGAGTAAACGGGGACGATTCTTTTGAAATTAAGCAGATTGTCCTCGTCCTTTTCTTCCAGAATTTCATAGTCGGGATGAATCATGGTTTTACCGTTATAGTCGGTCCGGATTTCTCCCGTTAAAATAACTCTGACGCCCTTTTTGAATATTCCGAGAAGATAATTCATCTGTCCCTTGAACCATTTCGCCGTCAAGTTGGCCGTCTCATCGCTGATGCTGACCTCCAGAATGCGTTTTTTCGTGAAATGACGATATTGAGCAGACACAACCACGCCGACGGCTGTCTGAACCTTGCCGGTTTCGAGACGGTTGATTTTTTTTATTTCTCTTCGGTCTTCATAAGTTCTCGGCAAAAAATACAGCAGATCTTCGACGGTGAAAATCTTTTTCGCGCCAAATCGGGATGCCATCTTGGGCCCCACGCCTTTCAAATACTGCACAGGAAGCTCAAGCTTGGCCAGGCTCTCTCTTAACTCTTCGATTCTCCGCCCGGCAGAGGTCTCTACAGGATTTTCATTTTCCTGCCCCATTGAAGATGCTGAAACATGTTTCAATCTTTCGAAAAGAGCACGGGCTTTTTCTATTTTATTTTTTTTCAGTTCAATTTTCTGCCAGTCATAATCCGAAAAGATTTCCTGCAGCTGATTCACGAGAGATTCCACCTCGTTGTTTTTCATCGTCCATTGAGAATTTTTCAATAATGACAACAAATTGAGCATGGTTCTACCCAGCTCTTTGATGTTCGGCAGATTTCTGAAATCATCCCTGGAAGCAAAGCCGATCGGCTGTCCGATTTTTTCCAGAATCGCCTTGAGTGAATCCATGAATGCTCCCGATGAGACCACTTGAAATTATTTTAAGATGAATTTGCTGTTTTTATTAGCAAATATAACTTTGTTTCGCAAGGAATGATTGACTTCGGATTCGATTTGAGCTACAGAAATGCACACATTACCGTAAGGATTTCACAAGCAACATGACAGATCAAATCACCTATAAAGATGCGGGCGTGGATATTGACACCGCCAATGAATTTGTCGAACGCATCAAAGAATCCGTCAAAACGACAGCGCGCAAAGAAGTCTTCTCCGGCATCGGGGGATTTGGTGGCCTGTTTCGTCTGAATTCCATGGCCTACAAGAATCCCGTTTTGGTTTCGTCCACGGACGGCGTTGGCACAAAACTCAAAATCGCTCAGATGATGGACAAACACGACACCATCGGCATTGATCTTGTGGCCATGTCCGTCAATGACGTGGTGGTCCAGGGAGCGGAACCCCTGTTTTTTCTGGACTATCTGGCTACTGGAAAAATCGAACTTGAAAAGAGTGTAAGGATCATCGAAGGCATCGCGGAAGGATGCCGTCAGGCGGGATGCGCGCTGCTGGGCGGAGAAACCGCTGAAATGCCCGGCTTCTATGGTCCCGGCGAATATGATTTGGCCGGATTTTGCGTCGGCATCGTGGAAATGGAAAAAATCATCAGCGGTGCGGAAATCAAAATCAACGATCAGGTGATCGGTTTGGCTTCCAGCGGTCTTCACAGCAACGGTTTTTCTCTTGCCAGGAAGGCTCTACTGGAAAAAGGACGTTTCAACATGACTGATGAGGTTCCCGGACTTGACAAAACCATCGGCATGGAACTTCTGGAGCCGACAAAAATCTACGTCAAGCCGCTTCTGAACCTTTTCAAAAAATTCAACATCAAGGGCCTGGTGCATGTCACCGGCGGAGGGTTTTATGACAACATTCCGCGCGTCGTCCCGCGGGCGTGTCGCTGCGTGATCCGAAAGGGGACCTGGCCCGTTTTGCCGGTCTTTCATCTTATTCAGCAAACGGGAAATATCGACGAGAGGGAAATGTTCCGCGTCTTCAACATGGGGATCGGCATGATCCTGATCGTTTCGGAAAAAGATTGCCAGGAGGTCCTGGAATATTTGAGCCTGATGAATGAAAAAGCCTATTGGATCGGAACGATTGAAAAAAGAGATGACAAACAGGAAGCTGTCATCCTGGAAGGAAAATGAAAGGCCATGGCTGATTTGTTGAAACTGGGAGTGCTCATCTCCGGCAACGGCTCTAATCTTCAATCCATCATCGACCATATCGAAAGCGGATCGCTTTGCGCGGTCATCAAAATCGTCATCAGCAACAATGCCGGCGCTTTCGGCATCACCAGGGCGGAAAAACACGGTATTCCCTGCCGGGTGCTGCAAAGCAAAAATTTTAAAGATAAAGAAGACTTCGACCGGGAGCTTGTTCGAATTTTAAAGGAAAACGACGTTGACCTTGTTGTGCTGGCCGGCTTCATGCGGATTCTAACGCCGACTTTCTTGAGGGCGTTTCCCCAGAGGGTGATGAACATTCACCCGGCGCTCCTGCCCTCCTTTCCGGGTCTTCACGCGCAGAAGCAGGCTTTTGATTACGGCGTGAAAATATCGGGCTGCACCGTGCATTTCGTCGACGAGGGCGTCGATACCGGACCGATCATCATTCAGGCGGCCGTGCCGGTGTTGGATAGCGATACGGACGAAACTCTGGCGGCCAGAATTTTGAAAGAAGAACACAGAATTTATCCGCAGGCCATCCAGTGGTTTGCCGAAGGCAGATTGGAAATACGGGGTCGCAAAGTTTTTGTGAAAAACTGATTCACCGTCGTTGCAGTCGCATTTTTTTAAAAAGGTTTCTTTCCGTTGATTTACGACTTGATAGTAATAGGAGATGATCTTTCCTCTTATGTGGCGGCAGCCACGGCGGCGGCAAGAGGCCTGAAAACGGCGCTCCTTGCTGAGATCGGTATGGGGGATAACGCAACAATCGGAGGCGTTTCCTTCAATATTGATTGCACCCCCCTGCCCGGTTTTGTCTTCACTGAAGCCGGAAATTCTTTTTTAAAACAATTAAACATCGCTTATAAAATTTCACTATTGGATCCCGGATATCAGGTGATTCTTCCCGGGCATCGGATAGATTTCTTCCATGATAAAAATCTTTTGGTTCAGGAAATCATCCGGGAATTCCCTGAAGTGGCCGCCGAAGTGAAATCTTTTTATGATTCTCTTGAAACCCTTTTGTCCGTATCGCAATCCTGGCTGCAACAGCATCCCCGCATTAAGACATTTGGCCTCAATGAATATTTTGATTATCTTAAGCTTGCCCCCGATATGATCAAGAATCGTTTAGCAAGACTCAAGCTCAACAAAATCATGTCGCGCCAACCTGCTTTCCGAAAAGTGGTCGAAGCCCAGCAATGCCTTCTCTCTTTCCACCGCAACCATCGAAATTCCATATTTTCATTTTATCCGCTCTTTGCTCCTCTTTTGGGCGTGGGATATTTCCCAAAGGGCAAACAAACGATTTTTGAAGCCGCCGTTCAAAAGGTGATGGCATCTGGAGGGCTTTATTTAAATGGCGCCGAAGCGCTTTCCATAAAAAAAGGAAAGCCTTTCGAAATCACGTATAACGATTCGGAGAAAACGCCCTTAACAATTGAAGCCTATAAAATGATTGTCAGCACCAAATGGCAAAACATGCATTTACTGATTGACAAGAAAAAGAAAATCAATTTCGGAGATTGGCTCAGACCCGCAAAAATCAGCCATTGCCCGTTTACCCTTCATTTGGGGGTAAAGCCACACGCTCTTCCTGAAAAAATGGCCAGACATGTCGCCGTGGTCAGCGATGTCGAAAAAGATATTTATGATGATAATCTGATGGTTCTGTGTTCCTGCGCCGACAACGACAAGGATCTGACGGCATCGACAATTCCGTTTTCGGTTACCGTATTCTTACCGAACGTGCTGGATGCCTGGACTGAGGAAAATTTAACGCAAAAGGCGGAAATCGTCTTGAATCAACTGGAATTTTTCCTTCCCTTTTTAAGGGAAAACATAGAATTCTATGACCTGAGCGCGTCCATCGCTATCTCCAAAAAACATCTTCAGCTCATCAATTCCAAGTATCAAGTGCGCAACGCTTTCTTGACGGGCCTTGCCGCAAAAGGCCTTGAAACAAGATTCAAAAACATCTACCTCACCGGCGCTTCTCTGCTTCTGGATATTGGTTACGACGGGGAAATCCTGTCGGGTATCAACGCAGCCTATCAGGTCTTGGATAAGGAGAAAAGGCATGATGCTTGATTTTTCGATTAGCAATCTCGGCCCAAGGAGGTACCCCTCTCCGCTCAACATTACGAACTTCACCTCCGATAAAAAAAGGATGCTTTTCAACGTCTATCTGGATGATTATGATTCCGTTACGGATAAAAAAGGAGACCCAATATCCGTTGAGCTTGCCGGACCGCGTGAAAAAATTTATTTTCCATCCGATCAAACGAAAGCGGCTATTGTAACCTGTGGCGGCCTTTGCCCGGGCATCAATGATGTTATCCGGTCCATCATCATAACGCTTTTCTACAGCTACGAGGTTCGATCCGTTTGGGGAATACGATATGGTTTTCGGGGATTGAATCCGGCCTGCGGACACGAACCGGTCGCGCTGTCGCCGGATAAAGTCAAAGATATCACCAGTATCGGAGGAAGCATTCTTGCAACCTCCCGCGGCCCCCAGGATGTTCAGGTGATGACAGATTATCTCCGCCGTCTTAAAATCAACATTCTTTTTTGCATCGGCGGTGACGGCACCATCAGGGCTGCGGAAAAATTATCCGAGGAAATCCAGAAAAAAAATTTGAACATAGCTGTGGTCTGTATTCCCAAGACCATTGACAATGATTTGAATCTGATTGAAAAATCCTTTGGCTTTGACACCGCTATTGAAAAAGCGGCTGAAGCCATCAAAAGCGCTCACGTCGAGGCAAAGGGCGCATTCAACGGCATCGGGCTGATTAAACTGATGGGACGAAACTCCGGTCACATTGCCGCCCATGCGGCTTTGGCGCAGAACGAAGCCAATTTCGTTTTGATTCCGGAGGTTCCTTTCGATATGTTCGGAAGAAACGGATTCTTATATCATCTAAAAAAACGTTTAGTATCCAAAGGCCATGCGGTCATTATTGTCGCTGAAGGCGCGGGCCAAAGTCTTTTAAAAAAAGACAATCTCCCGATTGAAAAAGATCCTTCCGGCAACGTCCGACTTCTGGACATCGGATTGTATCTTAAAAAGTCTATTGAAGATTATTTCAGGAAAACCGCCATGGAGATCAACCTAAAATATATCGAGCCCAGTTATTTAATCCGTTCCATTCCGGCCAACGCGTCCGACGGCATCTATTGCAACTCCCTGGGACAATACGCCGTTCATGCCGGCATGGCGGGCAAGACGGGAATTCTCGTCGCCCTTTTGAAAAACGAATATGTTCATCTTCCCCTTGCAGCGGTCTCTTCCAGTCGCAAGATTGATCCCGAGGACGATATCTGGCAGAGGGTTTTGCAAACAACCGGCCAACCACCCTTGATGGTCAATCGCATCCCCTGATTTAATAATCATCAATTATTTCATATATTTGAGAACAGATACTGACTTCTGCGGCTGTTTTTCGGTCCCAATGAAAATTAAACGGAAAAAATGCTTGCAAAATAATCTCTTATGGTTTAGTAACGACGCACTTTTTCAGGAGGTTATATCATGTCTCGAGTTTGCGAGGTGTGCGGCAAAAAGCCGGTAATAGGCAACAAAGTCAGCCATGCCAACAATAGAACAAAGGCAGTCTGGTATCCCAATCTCCAGAAACTGCGTTGCGTGGATAAAAAATCCGGTTCGGTAAAAAGAGTCAAGGTGTGCACCCGTTGCATTCGTTCAGGGTATGTGCAAAAGGCCGTTTAAACCACAAGCCTTTTCCTTGAGTTTCTGAATCGCACCGATGGACTGCTGCAAAAAAAGATCTTCATCGTCAATCAGCGTCAAAGCCTTCTCAAACATTTTTGTCAAAGCAGAAGAAAATATCATCTCGTCGGAGTGGAGTCCAAATTTTTCCTGGTAAAGATTGATTCGGCCCTGGATGTTCATCAGGCGGTCCATCCCTTCCCGGGTCACGTAATGAATTGCGGCCTGCATGACATCAGCGATCTGGCCTTTTTCAAAACCGTACAGCCAGTTCATGTCATCCGAAAGTTCGTTGAGTTTTCGGTCGGCCGTGTATTGAAGGGCTTCCACCAGAAGGTCAATGGTCCGGAATTCCTCAATTTGCCGCGCAATGATTAAATCAAACATCATTTCAATGATAAGGTGGGACTGGTAAACGGCCTCGTCATTGGAAATTTCCCTGTCGATTAAGCCATGCAACTCTACGATGGGACCAACAAGATCGCGCCCCTTGATATAACAGTAGCCTTGGGAATCAGCATCAAAACCTTCCCGAAGATCTGAATCTGTGCGGCCGTAATGAGCCAAGTCGTCCACCAAAAGATGAAAAAACGTAAAGGCCACTTTGGAATGAATCAGAGGTATTTCCATGTCCCGTTTTACCGCATGGGTTTTGTTGGCGGAAATCTTTGGATGGATGGTCAAAAGATCCGGCATGATGTTATACACGTAAATATCCAGCGATGAGCGTTTCGGACTGCCTTGTTCCAAAACGTTCTGAAGAAAGTACGTATGCGTGAGCATGAACATAAATAATCCTGAAATGAATTTGTCAAGGATTGCCGGCGGGATCGACTTCCTGCATCGAATAGTCCATTTTTAGACGATCGAGAAGCGTGTTTATTTCACAAAGAAAATCTTCAACAATGGCGATCCGAATCACGGCGATGCGGGAATCCATCGTCGTGACGTTGGCCATGTTCTCGTATCCTTCCAGGATAAACTGCACTGCGGCGATGTTCTTTCTATCCAATTTAAAATATCTCTTTATCATAGACTTTGTAAAATTATCATGTTGCGACGAAAGATTCAATGAGCAATTGACGCTTCAGCTCAAAGCATGTATGATAATTGATAAAAAAGGTCTGCTATGCGCTTTTTCAAATATTTTCTTTTATTAGTGATTATTTTTACTTCTTCCTGCACGACCTCTCACCCCTACCTCCGAAGCATCACGCAGGAGGATGTCCGTTCTTTCCTTGAACAGACACCCCAAGCCCAAGACCATCCCAATGCGGGAGCGGATCTTTTGTTTTCCTACTCTTATGTTGAACTCCATGATGACGGAACCAGCGTAAACCGGAATATTCATCGGATGAAAATATTCAATGAACGGGGACGCAACTTCGCCACCGTTTCGATTTCCTATCGCGAAGGTTACCAGGAGGTTGATGTTCTTTTCGCCAACACCATCAAGCCGGACGGCCAGGTTGTGCCCTTGAACAAAAATGATATCTACGATACTGCCGAGTATGCCGGCTATCAATTTTACACGGATATCAAAGTCAAAAAATTCACCATGCCTGCCGTAGAAGACAATTGCGTCATCGAATACGCCTACGAAATAAGAAACTTAAAACCCATTTTGTCCCTGGATTATTCTGAAACATTTTTCTGCCGCAACCTTTATCCCATCGAGGAAGATATTTTGGAAATCGTCCTGCCCAGAAGCTTGGAGTTGAAGATGAAGAATTTCAATACGGATATTGTGCCAGAGATTTCCACGGCAGGCAACCGCAAGAAAAAATACGTTTTCATCAACAGAAAACAGAAGGAGATCATTCCCGAATCCAGAATGCCTTCTTTGTGGGACAAAAATACGTTCCCCCAGATTTCTATCTGGACGCTTGATCGATGGGAAACGATTTCCCAATGGTATGCCAAGCTGGTGCGGGAAAAAATGACGTCGGATCCGGAATTGGAATCCTTCACCCAGAAGCTCATTGAAGGGAAATCAACCGATGAAGAAAAAATCAACGCCATTTTCAAGTTTGTTTCCCAAAATGTCCGCTATATCGCCGTCCTGTTGGGACCGCACACCCACGTACCGCATTCGGCCACAGAAATATTCCGGAAAAGGTACGGCGATTGCAAGGACAAGACTGTCCTGCTGCTTACCATGCTGAAAATCGCGGGGATCGACGCCATGCCGGCGCTGGTGCCCTCCAATGGCAAATATTTTGATGAAGGAACACCTTCTCTGAAAGTCTTCAACCACATCATTGCCGTGGCTACGCAAAAAAACAGATACCTGTGGCTGGACGCCACCAACGAAACCGCTGCTTTTGATTCGCCGCCTTTTCTTTTTCCCACGAAGGTTTTCCTGATCAAACCGGATGGCGCTTACCAGTTCATCGAAACTCCCCCCATTGACGACAAGAAAGATTATTATGTTCAGGATATGCAGTACACCATCAACACCGACGGTCATGCCACCGTCAACTTCACTTACCGTTATTTCGGCAAATCGGCGGAATCGGCGCGTTATTATTTTAAATACTCTTCTCCCGAACAACGAAAAAAATTTTTTGAAAAAGTCGGTATTGAAGTCGATCGGCTCGATATCGGAAGCTTTTCGGAAACGGAAGAACCCTTCGTCATCCGACTCACGGGTTTCTTCAAAAATGCGGCACAGGTCCTCGACGATGAAACCATCCTGTTATCCGGGGTGGTATCCTATGACACGTATAAGGACATTACGGCCGCAACACAGCGGATTTATCCGGTGGAATTGAAGGAATCATTCCTGTCCGTTGAAAAGATCGCCTATATTTTTCCTCCCGGTTTTCGAATCAAAAGATTGCCCAAGGATTTTGAATTTAAAACGCCTTTTAAAAAGCTTGAGGAAAAATACAGTTTCCGCCACTCGACCTTCACTCTAGAGACAAAAGAAAAGAACATCGATTCGACGATTGATCCGAAGGAGATAAAAAACTTCCAGAGAGCGGCCCTGGAATTGCAGAAACATGAATCTATGGTGAAAAATCTTATTTTTATCAAGCGTGATCAAAAGCTTGACATCAGATGACGGATTGATATGATAAAAGCGAATATGAAAATGAAAGTTTGGCGATGACAGGAGAAAATGTTTTGCCGGTAGCGAGATGGAAAGTCAACGAACCCGGCGATAAGGATTTGGAAAAATTATTCAGCGACACGTTGGGTATTCACGCCATCATCTCTCAAATCCTGATTTCCAGAGGCATCCGAGAGATTGAGGCGGCACGCCGCTATCTGCGTCCGTCCCTCCATGATTTACACAGCCCATTTCTGATGAAAGACATGAAAAAGGGCGTCAACCGTCTGCTCAAAGCCATTCGTGAAAATGAAAATATTCTTATTTACGGAGATTACGACGCCGATGGCATCACCGCGGTTGTCATCCTTTATAAATTCATCAGGGATATCACGCCAAACGTTGATTATTACATTCCGGACCGGGTGGAGGAAGGCTACGGCCTGAAATCGCAGATCATCGATAAATTCAAGAAAGACAATATCCATCTGATGATCACGGTGGATTGCGGGATTTCCGATGTGGAGCAAATTGCTTACGCCAATACTCTGGGAATTGATACGATTATTTTGGACCACCATGAAGTTTCAGGATCACTGCCCCCCGCGTTTGCGTCGATCAATCCCAACCGCGAAGACTGTCCTTTCCCCTTCAAGGGACTTGCCGGCGTTGGCATTGCTTTCAATTTTCTGATAGCGCTTCGCTCGATTCTAAGCAAGGAAGGGTTTTGGAAAAACAACAGCTACCCCAACCTCAAGGAATACCTGGATATCGTGGCGCTGGGAACCATCGGCGACGTGGTTCCGCTGGTTGATGAAAACCGAATTTTTTCCAAAATCGGCCTGGAACTCATCACAGAAGGAAAGAGACCGGGTATTAAGGCTCTCAAGGAAATCAGCAACGTCGATAACCAGACGATCGATTCCTTCAAAGCGTCCTTTTCCCTTATCCCCCGCATCAATGCCGCCGGAAGAATTGCCACTTCATCCGACGCCGTCAAGCTGCTGCTGACCGACAATCTCGACGAAGCCAGAATCTTCGCCGAAAAACTTGACGTCTATAACCGTCAACGTCAGACGATGGAAAGGAAAATTCTTGCGGAAATTCTTGACATCATCGGCAAAAATCCCGAGATGGAAAAACAAAACGTTTTGGTTTTCGCCTCAGAAAAATGGCACCCGGGCGTGGTGGGAATCGTCGCTTCCCGCCTAGTTGAATTATACAACCGCCCCGCTCTGGTCATCAGCCTCAATCAGGGCACCGGCAAAGGGTCCGGACGCAGCGTTTCCGGTTTCAACCTTTATCAGGGGATTTTGCAATGCGCGGATTTCCTGCTTTCCTACGGCGGTCATTATCATGCCGTCGGCATAACAATTGCGGAGCACAACATTGCAAAATTTTCCTCCCAATTGAACGACATCGCCGCAAATAGTTTTGACAACAGGGAAACGATCGCGCAAACAACCATTGATTCTCTTTGCCGAATTTCGGATATCAGCCTCGAGCTTATCCATCAAATCGAAATGCTGGCGCCGTTTGGCAGTCATAATCCCGAACCTTTGCTATACGCGCGCGATGTTTCCATCAACGCGCCTGTTGTCGTCGGAGGAAATCATTTAAAGATGTACGTCAAAAGCAACGGCGTTTCTTTTGAATCGATATGGTTTAACATGGCCCGGCACCTGCCGGAAATGTTCGACGCCAATTTGGACATTGTTTTTACCCCGCAGATCAATAACTGGAACGGCACACCGGAAATCCAGTTAAAGATTAAAGACATCAACATCAATCATTGAAACGTCGGAGGGAAAATCCGCTCATGAATCGGGCCCAAAAAGCCGTTTTATTCAATGCGCTTCTGTTCCCCGGATGGGGACAGATTTATCTGAAAAATTATGGAAAGGGATTGCTGATTATAGCGGGAATGACGGTGGGAATTTTATCAATTCTCTGGGGACTGTTGAGGCAAACCGTAGTGATTTTGAAAACCGTTCCTCTTGCCAAAGGAACGTTCGGTTTAGGAGCAATACTGCAATTGGCTGTAAAATCCTTCCGCGGCATGAACCATTCTTATTTCCTGTTACTTTGTATTTTACTGATCATTCTCTGGCTGCTTTCGATAATCGATGCGTATGTAGCAGGCAGAAAAATGAACCCGCCTACCACTCCCTCCGATCCAGAATCAGTTTCTCCTCCGGCTTGATAGTACCCGCACTGATATATTCCAGATTGTCGATTCTCACTGTGCAGATGTCGCGGAATACTTTTTTAAAATGCTCTTCCCACGACGAGCCGCCGATTTCCGGCGATATTTTTTCAATGCGTAATGTCAGGACATCTTCGTGACCGCTTCGGCTGACCACAGCCTGTAGAGGCAGGTTATTGAATTTCGACTGAAGCATTTTGAGCTGGCTTGGCGCGACAAACAATCCGCGAACCTTCACGGCGTCCCCCACCCTGCCCGCAATGCCCGCCAGACGATAGGACGTCCGCCCGCAGGGACAGGCTTCCGTGATCAAACGCGACAAATCTCCCGTGCCGAAACGCAGTAAAAAGAAAATATTGTTGAGCCGTGTGACCACCACCTCGCCCAGCTCGCCTTCAGGAACATTTTTGTCGGTCGAGGGATCGACGATTTCCACAATCGTTTCTTCACAGATATGCCATCCTTTTTTTTCGGAACATTCATAGGCCACATCGCCGACTTCCGTCGCCCCGTACATCTGATAGGTATCCATGCCGTAGTCATTTTCAAAACTCCGGCGCAAGTCCGGCAAAAGCGGCTCGGCAGCGAAACAGGCCCTCTTCACCCGGAAATCTTTTTTGAAATCAAAGCCCATTTCATTTGATTTATCAATGATGGATTTCAGAAAGCTGGGCGTCCCGACGTAGGCCGTCACCTTCAAATCCCTGATCAGCTGAACCTGAATCTGCGATGAGGATGTCCCGGATGGAACCACCGTCGCGCCGACTCTGCGCAGGCCGTTGTGAAATGTCAGCCCCGCCGCGACCAAATGATACGAAAAAGCGTTGAGAGCAATGTCTTTCGGTCCGATGCCTGCGGCAAAAAAAGCCCTCGCCCACAAATAATCCGTCTCGGATAAATGCGGTTCATAAACCGGCCCGGGAGACGTGAAAATACGGTCGATAGGAATATCAGGATTTTCAAAGCCTGCGTAAGGGGGATACAGCTGTTCCATCTCCACTAATTTTTCCCGGGACGTAACCGGCAGGCGCTCCAAATCCTCTCGAGATGTGATTTCTTCCGGATCGATAGCGGCATCGTCGAGCATTTTTCTCAAACGCACCGATTTCTCGTAACCGAGCCTGACCATTTCCGCCAGCGCTTTATCCTGCCAGTTTTTCCGTTTTCGCTTTCCCCATGATTCTTTTTTATCGAACAAGTTATTCATACGTTTCCCTTAAAAATACCCAAATGATAAAAAATATTGTTTCAACATATCATTTCTTCCCGACAAACAATATTTATTTCATCTAAACTGATTACAACCAACGTTTTCTTCTTCTATATGACTTGACATCTTTATACGATTTAGCAATTCCCGACGCCGCCATGCCCAGATAAAATTCTTTGATATCCGGATTGTCGGATAATTCTTTGGATGTTCCTTCCATCATGATCTTGCCGTTTTCCATGACGTAGCCGTAATGAGCGACCTGAAGGGCCATCCGGGCGTTTTGCTCTACCAGTAAAATCGTCGTTCCCTGTTCCTCGTTGATTTTTCTGATAATCCGGAAAATCTCCTGCACGACAAGCGGCGCCAGCCCAAGTGATGGTTCGTCCAGAAGCAAAAGCTGCGGATGCGCCATTAAGGCCCGGCCGATGACCAGCATTTGCAATTCGCCGCCGCTGCAATATCCGGCGAGGGCCTTTCTTCTTTTCAGCAGTGCCGGAAAATAATTGTAAACCATTTCCAGATCCTGTTTGTAGGGTTTACCGAACCGTGTGGCGGTTCCGACCCGAAGGTTTTCTTCTATCGTCAGATATTTAAACGGCTGTCTGCCTTCCAGAACCTGAATAATTCCCTGGCGGGTGATAAATTCCGGAGCCTGATTTTGAATATTGATGTCATTGTACACGATGGTACCATCGGTCACCTTCCCGTTTTCCGGCTTGAGAAGACCGGATATAGCCTTGAGCGTGGTTGTTTTACCGGCACCGTTGCTGCCCAGAAGCGACACGATGTGGCCCTTTTCAACAGTTAAAGAAACACCTTTCAATACCTGTATAACATCAGAATATACAACAGATATATTGTTTATTAATAAAAGTACATCTCCCATAAGACACCTTCTTAATAGGAAAACGGCCAGAGCCTGAAACTGGAACGGATAATGCGCCATATTTCCGCCAGGCCTTTGGGCTCAATCAAAATGAACAGGACAATCGCCAAGCCAAAAACAAATTCCCTCAACGGCGCCATGTTCAATCCCAGGGAAGTCGCCACACCCATGTTCATCAAAAGCCCTGTCGCGAACCTCAGCAGTTCATTGAGAATCGTGATAAATGTCGCACCGAAAATTGCACCGGGAATATTGCCCATGCCGCCGATGATGACCATGGCGATGTATTCGACGGAAAGTCCAAGATTGAAGGGCTCCGTCGTGATGCTGACCATGTAATACGCCCAGAGCGCACCCGCAAAACCGGCGTAGAAAGAACTGATGCCGAAGGACAAAAGCTTGTATTTGAAAATCGGGATACCCATGCCCTCCGCCGCGCGGTCATTATCGCGGATGGCGATAAAAGCGCGGCCGTATTTGCTCCTGATGATATTGACGGCAAACCATGTCATCAAAACCAGGCTGATAAAAATCAGAAAAAAGAACATTCTGTCGCCTGACATCTGCCATCCCATCATTTCCGGCGAGGGAAGCGTGATACCCATCGTGCCTTTGGTGAGACTTTCCCATTGAATTAAAACGTATTCAATGATGAATTGTCCGGCCAAGGTGGCGATGGTCAGATACAGGCCCTTCAATCTGCCCGACGGGATGCCGAAAATCATGCCGATAAGCGCCGTGATCATGCCCGCCGCTGGTATCGCGATGTAAAATCCGACCCCCCACCTTGTCGCCAAAATCGCCGCGGCATAAGCTCCGACGCCGAAAAAAGCGCCGTGTCCCAGTGAAATCTGCCCGGTGTAGCCGACAAGTATATTCAACCCGATCGCGGCGATGGATGCGATGCCGATCGTGTTCAAAACATAGAGAAGATAAGGGCTCAGCACAAACGGAGCCGCCCCGAAAAGCGCAATCAGAAAAACGCACAGCCATAAACGTCCGAAATCAGTTTCAAAAATATTCAGTTCCTGCTCATAGGTCTCACGGTAATTGCCGCAGGGATGAAAAGATAATTTTCTCATCTTCATTGATTCTAAACCCTTTCGATTTCCACCAAGCCAAACAATCCGTACGGCTTGACCATCAGAATAATCACCAGCACAAAATAGGGAACAACATCGCGCAGCGACGGCGACAAATAGCCGCCGGTGAATGTCTCCAGAAGGCCGATGATAATCCCGCCGATGATCGCGCCGCCGATGCTGTCCAAACCGCCCAAAATAACTACCGGAAACACTTTCATGCCGATGGAACTCAAATCATGAACATTAACGCCGTTGATAATTCCCAAAACAATGCCGCTCATACAGGCCACGAGCGCGGCTATCGCCCACGAAAGCGCAAACACTCGCCGGACGTGAACGCCGAGCGACAACGCCGCCTTCTGATTGTCCGCCACGGAACGCATATAAATGCCCTGGGCGGACTTTTTAAAAAACAGCCCGAAAGCCACGAGAAAAAGAACGCTGATCATCATCGTCGCCGTGTAAACGGGCGCCACATAAACAGAACCGAGCTGAAGTCCCATGGATGCAGGCAAGAATTCGGGATAGGTATGCAGATTTCCTCCCCAGATTAACAGAATCAGTCCCTTAAACATCGCTGCCAACCCCACCGTCAGCATAATGACAAAAATCAACTTCTCGCCGATGAGCGGACGCAGAAAAAACCTTTCAATCAGAAATCCCAGCATAAAACAGCCTGCCATGGTCAGAATAAAAGCTGCGTAAACCGGCAGTTGCGCCCAAGTGACCAGCGACAGAAAAAAGAACGCGCCCAGTGCGAGCAGTTCGCCGTGGGCGAAATTCAAGACACTGGATGATTTGAAAATCATGACAAAACCCATTGCGGAGATTCCATAAAGCAGTCCCACGCAAACGCCGTTGACCAATAATTGCAGAAAAAACTCCATATAAAATCCTCAGTGAACGTCGATGATGTTTATCGTGGTTTGTATTTCGCCGATCCTTCCATCGCGGTACTTGACCTTGCCGGTCACCTCAACATTCCGCAAGTTGTTATACATCGCTTCGATGATCTTGAGATACAGACCGTAAACAAAGCGGCGGCGGACTTTGCCGGTGCGCGTCAGTTCTTCGTCGTCCGCGTCCAGAAGCTTGTAGAGCAGAACAAATTTCCTTATCTTCATCACCTCGGGAAGCTGTTCGTTAACCTGCTTTACTTCCTGAAGAATCAGTTCCTCAACGGCCGGCTGCTGCGAAAGATCCATATACGTCGTATAGGGAATCATTCTTTCTTCCGCCCAGCTGCCGACATTGCCCATATCAATATTGATCATCGCGGTGATATAGGGCCGCGCCTCGCCGAAAGTGACCGCCTCCTTGATATAGGGGCTGAACTTCAAACGCGTCTCGATAAAGTCGGGCGAAAACGCGTCTCCGCTTTTGTTGCGAATGATATCTTCCTTACGGCCGATAATCAGCAGATGCCCGTCGCTGTCAATGTAACCCGCGTCGCCTGTTTTGAGCCATCCGTTTTCAAAGGCGTTCTGGGTTGACTGATAATCGTTGTAGTAGCCCGAAAAATTGGCATCCGATTTGACCAGCACCTCCTGATCCTCGGCAATTTTCACCTCGGTCAGCATCATCGGCTTGCCCACGGTTTCGAGCTTGACCTCATGATCGGGCTGTATTTGAAAAATGCCGCACGCTTCCGTCAGACCATAGCATTGTTTTAAATTCAGAC